>JAISSA010000135.1 GCA_031273365.1 Synergistaceae bacterium | reverse complement strand
GATGTCGACGTTCTCGCCAAGCTCGGCCCCCGGAGAAACGACGGCAGTCGGGTGAATGACGAGGCTCATTCGGATTTTTCCTCCTCTTCGGGAACTTTGTTGAGCGTCGGAGCGACCATAAAGCTGAACTCTCCGTCCGCAACGACGACGTCGTCGACGTAACCGGTGACTTTGGCTTTGCCGACGACGCTGCGGACCTTCGTCAGCTCGGCCCGGGTAACGAGCCGATCTCCGGGCCGCACGGGCCTGCGGAAATGCGCCCTCTCGACGCCCGTCAGAAAGGCGATCATTCCCTTCTGCATCTCGCCCAGGCGCACCGCGACCAGGATCGACGCGACCTGTCCCATGGCCTCGAGAATCAGAACGCCCGGCATCACCGGTTCCTCCGGGAAATGCCCCTGAAAGAACGGCTCGTTGATCGTGACGTTCTTGTAGCCCACGACGTGGTTTTCGCTGTACTCCACGATGCGGTCCACCATCAGAAAAGGGTAGCGGTGAGGCAGCATCTTCATAATTTCCATGATATCCATAACAAAACCTCCGAGATATATTTACGCCTGTCGATCATGCTTCGCGCAGAAGCGCGCGCAGCCTGTCCACCAGTTGCAGATGCAGCGCGTGCCCGGCCCGGACGGCGACGACATGCGCGACTAAAGGACGTCCCAGGTTCGCCAGGTCGCCGATCAGGTCGAGCGTCTTGTGGCGCACGAACTCGTCCGGAAAACGCAACCCCCCGGCCGCCTCGACGCCGTTCTTTTTCACGAGGATCGCGTTGTCGAGCGACCCTCCGAGGGCCATGCCCGCCGCGCGCAGAGCCTCGACGTCCTCCTCCATCGCGAAGGTCCGCGCCGGCGCGATCATCTGCAGATACTCCGTCCCTTCGTAGTCCAGAATCTGCGTCCCTATGGGCTTCGCGTCGTAGTCGATCACGCAGGTGACGTGAAACGAGGAGGCAGGCAGGGCGACGACGAAGCGGGAACGGTCGCCGACAAAAAGGGGCGTCTGCGGACAGAGCGGAGAAGGGCCGTCGTCGCAGGGAGTGGAGCGCTCCATGATCCGCCGCGCCGCCGTCAGCGCGCAACCGTCGAGCCCGGGCATCTCCGGGCCCGTCACCGAAAGCCGCGCTCCCCATATCCCAAGGCCCGTGAGCGCGGACAGCACATGTTCACAGGTTCGCACACGCCTTCCATCGGGGAAAATGAGGTCAGAACCGCGTCCACCGCCCTCCAGCGCCAGACGGGACAGAGGCAGGGGCGATGCCCCCCCAGGCGACGCCCCCCCGATGCTCAGGGTCAGCTCGTCCCCCGGCTCGATCACAACGCGGGCCTCCTGCCCTGAATGCAGTCCCCTTCCCTCCAGGGACACAGAAGCCGTCAGCTTTCGCCGCTGCATTGACGCTCTTTCTCTTTCGTGTTTTCTTTCGTGTTTTCTTTCCGCTCCGTCGCGCGCTCCAGCTGCCGAACGCGCTCGTAAAGCTCGGGCAGTCGGGCCGAAAGGACCAGCGCCCGCCTCGCCTCTTTGTGGGGGCGGGCGGGAAACCCGGAGAGGACGGCGCCCTCGGGAACGTCGTTCGTCACGCCGGCGCGACCGCCCAGAAGAGCGCCCCTGCCGATCCGAACGTGGTCGGTGACCCCGACCTGGGCGGAAATCGTCACCCAATCCTCCACCACGGAGCTTCCCGCGACGCCGGACATGGAACAGATGATGCAGTGCCTGCCGATTTTCACGTTGTGCCCGATCTGGACGTGGTTGTCGATTTTCGTCCCGCAGCCTATGACGGTATCGCCCACCGTTCCCCTGTCGATGGTGGTGCCCGCGCCGATTTCCACGTCGTCCTCCACGACGACGTCCCCAACCTGCGGAATTTTGACGAGCCCCGTCTCCGACCTGAGAAAACCGAACCCGTCGCAGCCGAGCACGCAGCCCGCGTGCAGAATGCAGTCCGCGCCGACGCAGGTCCCCCGCATCAGCGCCACGTGAGGTTCGACGACGGTGCGCTCGCCGACCCGAACGTCATGTCCGACGTAGACGTCGGCGACGAGGCACGCGCCCGCCTCGATCACTGCGCCGGGCTCCACGACGCAGCAGGGCCCCACCCGGGCGTCGTCGGCAACCCGCGCGTCCGCCGCGACGACCGCGGACGGATGCACCCCCCGAAGCGCGGGGCGGGGCGGATCGAAAACGGCAAGCAGGGACGGCAGCGTCCCCCGCGGGTCCCCCGACGCGAGCCCCGAACGGCCCTCCGAGAAAAATTCGGGCCGACCCAGTATGGGAACGTCCATTCCCGCGAGTTTCAGGCTTTTTTCGTCCCAGATTACGTGGAGAACGTCGGCTCGTCCCTCCTCGGGAGCCCCCACGCCGCGCACGAGGATATCTCCGTCCCCCACGAGCTTCAGGTTCAGCTTTTCGGCCAGATCCGAAAGCCGTATTTCAACGTCGGTTCGCATGTTTTGTTCTTTTTCCCTCCATTTTGTTCTATAAAACTAATGTCAATAACTTTAAAGCCCAAACCGTGGGGCTCTGCCCCACACCCCGCAGGGGACTTGTCCCCTGACCCCTTTTTTTCATATATTTTTTTTAATTTTTTATTTTTTTATTTTTTATTTTTTTTTATTTTTTTTTTTATTTTTTAAAGCAGCAGGATTCCCCTCAGGCCCAGCGCGTCTCCATATCGATCGTCGTAATGCAGCTCGATCGATATGGATTCGCTGACGCGGTAGCCCAACGCCGCGTTATGTCCATGGCCGGGGCTCCAACGCCACCAGGCGTAAGGACCTCCAACCCGGCCCGTTCCCCACCAGATGCGATACCACGGTTCCTGCTCCGGCCACTCCATCTCGATCCCGGCCCGAAAATTTTTACCCAAAAAGACGCGTCCGCCAAGACGGCTGGTCACACCCAGCTCGCCGACGTCGAGAATCGTTTCACTGTAAAGCTCCAGATCGATCCCCAGGACCTGTTTCGCGTTCCAGCCCAGAAGCAGTCCAACCTCGGGATACCGTTCCCTCACCCCCGCGTAAGCCGCCACCCAAAGCTGAAAAATCAAGCGCTCGCTGTCCACGGCGGCCTCCACCCGGGAGATTTGGTCCGGGATGAACGCGACCTCGACCCGGGAACGCGTATTCGCCACCGCGTTGCGATCCTCCAGAAAATCCCGGGCCAGCAGCTCCACATCGCGGCGATGCCGGTCGATCCAGGGGACGGGAAGACCGATAATCGGCGACAGACCGGGAACGAGCTTTGCCGAAAGATCCGCCTGAAACATCACGGGCAGCGTCGAAGAATAAATGGAGGGAGTGACCGCCAGCACAAGGGGCTGATCGGGACGGAACGAGAGCTGCAGGATACCCTTCTCGTCCTCCAGTCGCACCAGAAGCGAAAAATTCCACCCCGGCAGACGACGGCCCGCGATCTTCGCCACCTGATCGTGAAGAGCGGCGTCCGCCCAAAGCAACGCGTCCACCGGCAGGCCCTCGAGGAGAGCCCCGACCTCCGCGCCCATCCCCGCGACATCGCCGGCAAACCAGGAGGAAACCGGCGGCCTCAGGTCCGGAGAGACCAGACGAACCTCCCAGAGCACGGGAGCCTCCGCCTCGAAGAGCACGCGGGGGCCCGTCTCCGAGCGGCGGACACTCGCCCGATATCCCGTAAAAAGCCGTCGGGCGACCAGCAAAAGCGTCTCAAAACGTTCATTTTCGCCCATTGGCGGGATTTCATCCCACACGGCCGACAGCCCTCTCCCGGCGTACACCGCCAGCCACTCCGGCAGACCCTCGACCGTCAGAGCCTCACAGGTCAGAGCCTCACAGGCCCGGGCAAAAAAGAGGGCCATAGCCAGCGCCGCCACAGCCCGACAAAATCCCGCCGTTACAGGGTTATACGATGTCCTGGTTTTCGATGAACCGGCTCTTCCGCTAAAACATCTCTCCGAAGCCAAAGTACGCTCTATCCTCGTCTCCACCCACGGCAAAATCGAGGCGAAGCTGCCCCATCGGCGTCCTGACCCTCAGCCCGATGCCGTAGTTATCGTAAAATTTGCCCCAGTCCATGTTGTTGCCCGCGTTGCCGATATCGTAAAAACCGACCAGCGAGAAATTTTTCTGAACGGGAATGCGAATCTCCACGTTGCCCAGCGCGACGTCCCTGCCCTCGAACGTGCGGCTGTGGTAACCGCGAAGCGTGCTCATTCCGCCGAGAGAATAACGCGCGAAGGCGGGCAGGTTGTCGATGGTGGCGGACCCGACGCGGGCACGGGCGGCCAGAATGATCGGATTGTCCTCCGTCCACATGCTGTCGATATCGACAACCTCGTCCATCAGCCTGTTGAGCGGCATGTAATAACGCACCTGCGTCCAGTATTTCAGATAATCGTAGTCGCCCCCCAGCGCCTGAACGGCCTGCTCGAACGTGGTGTCCCAGACGAACCCCTTCGAGTAGTTCAGGTAAGGATCGCGCCTGTCCAGGGTAAACCGCAGCTCTCCCGAAAAATTGATCCCGTCCCACATCGTCAGGTCATCGTAGTAATTGGGTCGGGAGTTATGAACGTTCCGGTAATCGACGTCGCGCCAGTTGACGGTGAAAAACCAGCTCCAGTCCTCCTTACGCCCAAATTTCTTCCCAAGGCCGGCGAACACCGACAGATTGGTCTCGTCGAACTCGAACTGCTTCGTCCTGTTACGGTAATAGTATTGATCGATATAATCGTAGTAGCTGACCCCCAGACGCCAGCCGTACGTGCGACGATCCATGTAGGGACTGGAGTAGGTGGCCCAGTAACGAGCCTCGTCGCCCTCGTCGAAGCCGATGTCGAGCTGATGCCCGAGCCCGCCGAAGTTGACCTCCGTGAAGGTGATGCCCCCGCTGAGGCCGGTTTCCGTTCCATAGCCCACGTTGATGCCGATGGCGGCGGTCTTCTTTTCCTTTACGGTAAGAATCAGGTCCAGAATGTCCTCCCGGCCCTCGGGAGTGTCGAACCCGACGTTGACGTCCTCGAAGAAGCCCAGCCCCTGCAGTTTCCCCAGCTGGTGCCGGAACCGGATGACGTTGAAGAGGTCCCCCTCCTGCAACCGGATTTCGCGCCGAATCACCCTGGTTTTCGTCTTCCTGTTCCCCTGAATGATGATCTGCCCCACGCGAGGCTCGACGATCTGCACGCTGATGTGTCCGCCCTGGATGTTCACGTCCGCAACCCGCACCATGACGTAACCGTCTTTGTGGTACTTATCCTGGATGCGATCGAGGTCGTTGCGGAAAAACACCCGGTTGAAAACGCTTCCGACCTGCGTGAAGACCTCCTTCATGAGCATGTCGCTCCTGTACACCGTGTTGCCCGTGAAGGTAATATCCTCGACGATCGGGTTCTCCATGACGGAATAGACGACGCTGAGCCCCCCCGGCGCCGCCTCCAGATCCACGTCGACGAAGGTAAAGAAGCCCTGGTTGTAGATCGCCTCGATGTCCTTTTGCAGCTTGTCCCGGTCCAGCAAGTCCCCGGCCCGCGTCTCCACCACGCCCAGTATGTACTCCGAGGTCACCTGGGCGTTGCCTCTCACCCCCACGGAAATGACCGTGGGATCCGCCCCCGCGGCCCCGCCTGCCGCCAGCATTATCAACAATATGGTCAGGACAGGAACTGCGCCATGAATGTAGCGTCCCTTCACGTCTGCATCTCTCCTCTGCGTCGTGTTGTAACCATCCGGATTCAGAAGGGCAGGGCCATGGAGCCTGAACGGTTACGTCGTATTCATTTAATTTAATTTAATTTAATTTATTTATTCATTTACTCCCTGCCCGCGCTCTATCGTTATTATCGACCGCTCGTTCTTCAGGGCCCTTTCTCCGGCGCGAACCAGCGACGCGATTCGATCGTAGGGGATTCCCTCTCCTTCGTCGTTGCGTTTTTCGGCCTCCACCGGCCGTTCCGCGATTTTTCCCGTCGCTTGCGGTTTACGCGTTTCCGGCTCGGTCGTCGCCAGGGCCCCGTCTCTTTCCGGGGGGATGGACGCGAACGGGTTGCTGTCGCTCAGGTACCTGCGGAGATTCCCCAAAAGCGCCTTTTCGTCGGGCGTCACCCATTCGAGGCTCGCCGTCGGCTCAGGGCGGACAGCGCGCTGTTCCTCGGGTCGGAGCAGGGGCGTTGCGGTCAGGAGAACAATCACGACGGCCACGGACGCCGCCCGCAGAGGGCAACCCGCCGCTCCCGCGCGCGCGCTGTCCCCGTTCAGTTTTTTTCGCTCGATCGCCGCCCACAGGTCCTTCCTCAGATGTTCGAGTTCAGCGCGGGCACACTCCGCGTCCATGAGGGCGCTTTCCAGCCCCCCGGCCCTGAAGGCCTTCAGGCAGCGCTCCAGCCACCGCACAACTCCGACGATACGCCTTTCCATGGTTTTCGCCCCTTACACAGGAACTCATATACAAATCATGAGATTCCAGATCATGAGATTCCCTTCAAATTTTCCGTATGAGTTATCCCCGAAAAGGGTCGTTTTGTGGCATCCGCGGCGGGAGTCAGGCCGAGCCAGCTGCGAATTTTCGTCACCGCGCTGCGCCGCAGTCGGTAGACGTGGGATACGTCCAGATTTTGCTCGTCCGCCACCTCCAGAGGGTGTTTCCCCTCGAAAAAGAGCGCGGAAACGACCGTCGCCTCGCGCCCCTGCAGGCGGCCGATGCTTTCGGCCACGTCCGACCAGGCCTCGTCCGAAAACCCGGGTTCTTCCGCGTCGAAAAACTGAACGTCAAAGAGCTGTTCGTCATCCACGGGGACAGGGGCCCGCCGCTCGGTTCGCTCCAGCAGGTTGATCATCTGCCCCCGGATTCGATGGTACGCGTAGGTGGAAAAACGCAAATCACGCCCCGGATCGAAACGATCCACCGCGCCGATCAGCGCCACCATACCCTCCTGAACGACATCCTGTCTGAGGGAGGGAAAGACCTTCAGTTTCCCCGCCAGCCAGAAAACCAGGGGGCGATAGGCGACGATAAGAGCCTCCCGCGCCTCGGGGTCGCCCGCCCGGCAGCGCGTCCACAGGGCAAGCTCCACCTCCGGGTCCATGCCCCGCCGATTTGTGTCCGCCTGATTTATGTCCATTTTGTATCCTCCATATTGACCCTGACAGCTGTTTTAATTCTACCACACGGGCAGCGGGGCTCCGTCGTTGCCGGCCCTCAGGTGGAGGTCGTCGTTGGAAAATTTGAGAACGTTCTGATGTTCGCGTACCTCGACGCCGCTGATGGAGCAGTTGGAGGCGCTGATGTTCCATACCGCGCGGGGGTCCAGGTCCAGCAGCACGCTGAAAAGAGCCCGCATGATTCCGCCGTGCGAGACGACGACGACGCGTTCGCGGGCGGAGTGGAGAATGACGCCCACGGCCCGCCGAACGCGGGTCTGAATGTCCTCCCACGTTTCCGCGTTCTCGGGCATATGAAAAAAGGGGTCCTTCAGCCAGGACCTCATAAGGCCGGGGGAGCGTTTTCTCAGGCCCGCGATGGACTCTCCTTCCCACGGGCCAAAGTACATCTCGCTCAGATCCTCCAGAACGACGGGTTTCTTCCCGTGAGGCGACGCCACGGCCTCCGCCGTCCGAAGGGCCCGCAGCAGGGGGCTCGTGTACACGACGTCGAGCGGCCACGACGCGAGACGCTCCGACAGCTTCCGGGCCTGGAGCAACCCTTCTTCGTTGAGGGGAATATCGGTCCGCCCCTGGAAGCGGCGCTCGTCGTTCCAGTCGGTTCTGCCGTGACGGACCAGCAGGATTTTCTGAGATGCGCGGTGATCGTTGCGGTTCCATTCGTTTCCGGACAATACAACACACCCCTGTGGTTCGGAGAAGCCAAAAAAGGCATTGGCAATCCGGAGTCTCGATGCGCCTTTTACGGTCTCCTGTTTTTACTGAAGCGGATTATAACATCGCCGAAGAAAAAGTTGCAGTTGGACAGAGATATTGATACACTCTCCTCAAATAAACTCTCATCAAACGCTCATCAATAAACTCTTTAAAACTCCGGCGAGGCGAAGGTGGCCGGGAGGGGGAGTGCGAGGGCGACGATCGTAACGATGCTGAAGGCGGCGGACGGGAAGAGAAGAAGATAATGAAGAATCGAAGAAGAACGGTTTACCCGGAGGGCAGGCGTATTGGATTTCGTGGAAACCGGAAGCCTGCCCTGATACTGTGTATTGTCATGACCCTCATCGCTGTGACGGGCGTCGCCACGGTCCGTCATGTGCGCCGCAACTCCTACGACGCTCTGATGGCCGAGGCGACGCAACATTACGAAGAAGAGCGGCACCAGCCTGCGCTCGATGCCTACAGGCAGGCGTCCGAGCGATATCCCGGGCGCATCGAGCCGATCCTTGGCATGGCCGGCTCGGCCGAGCGCATTGGGGAGGTGGAGCTGGCGATCGACGCGTACCGCGCCGGGCTGGAAATTCTGCCCGACGACGCCGCTCCCTTCCGCGCCGTGCTGCTCTGCGAGAGGGGACGCCTTTACGTCCTGCTGAAGGACTGGGAAAGCGCTCAGCGGGATTTCGAGGCGGCGGCCTCGTTCGACCCCACGGACTTCAACGCCTGGTTTTCCCTCGGCGCTGTTTTCGAGAAGCGGGACATGCCGCAGGACGCGCTCACGGCCTATCGTCGCGCGCTCGATCTCAGTCCGTCTTCCGACGCGGCAGAGGAGGCCATGGGCCGGGTATCGGCGCTCATCGTTCCGTCCGAGGAGGACCTCTCCGCCATGCAGGAGCAAAAATATGCGGAGGCCGTACAGGTCGGCAATATTGCGTTGAAGCTGAAGCGTTATGACGAGGCATCCAAACGCTTTGCGGAGGCCCTCATCGTTCGCAGCGACGACGTCGACGCGTGGCTTGGCTTTGCGGACGCGCGGGAGGGGCTGGGGGATCTGGCGGGGGCGATCAGTTCCTGTGAGCGTATCCTCAAAAAGGACCCGGAGAACCCCGACGCGCAGGAGAGGCTTCTCCTTCTTCAGGAAAAAGCCGCCGAGGCCGCGAAGAAGAGGCCATCCCGTTCGAGGTCGGGACGATCCGCCCCCGCGCAATCCTGAAAAATTAACGGGGTCAGGGGACAAGTCCCCTGCGGGGTGTGGGGTGGAACCCCACGGTTTGGTTTTGGTTTTTGCGTTTTGGTTTCAAGTCGTTGCCATTGAATTCAATACCCTGGGGGGGTTGTTAAGAATGAGTGATGTGTCGAATTTGGAAAAACTGAACGAGGCGCGTGTGAAGACGGGGGCGATTGTGGCGCAGGCCGTGGTGAAGGCGCTTCAGGCGAAGGGTTACGAGGCTGTTTTTGCCGCCACGAAGGAGGACGCGCTGGCGGAGGTTCTGAAGCTGATCCCGGAGGGGGCGTCCGTCGGCGTGCCCGGGACGGTGACGATCCGGGAGATCGGCGCGATGGAGAAGCTCGCGGAGCGGGGATGCACGATATACGAGCACTGGTCCCCGAACATAAAACCCGAGGACCGTATGCAGATTCTGGAAAACGAAAACCGCGCGGACTACTTTCTGACCAGCGCCAACGCCGTCACCCGCGACGGAAAAATTCTCAACATCGACGGCAACGGAAACCGCGTCAGCGGCATGGCGTGGGGGCGCAACACGCTGATCTTCGTCATCGGCGTCAATAAGGTGGTTGCCGACCTGGAGGCGGGGTTTCAGCGCGTTCACGCGGCGACTCTGCCGAACGCGCTGCGCCTCTCCGGAAATCCGCCCTGCGCCCAAACGGGCTACTGCGTGGACTGCGACTCGCCGGCGCGAATCTGCCGTGCGCTTCTGATCCTCGAAAGGGCGGTCAGCGGGCGTAAAACCCACGTCATTATGGTGGGAGAAAATTTAGGATATTGAAGATTTAGGATTTAAAAATTGCAGGATTTGAAGATTGCAGGATTTGAAAATTTGGATTCAGGATTGTGATCTGAATTTTTCTAAAGATTCTGGACGGACATCGAAAGTTCCTGTGTCCGGAAAATGGAGGATATTGCAAACGTGCCGAACAGAGACAAAATATCGCTGATCCTTGCGGGGGGAGAAATCATTCACAAACGCGTCTCCCTCGGAGCGGAGGTGGAGCCGCTCGAAGGAGAGGAGCTGACCGCCGGTCTTTCCGCGGAGATTAAAGAGAAAGTATTTGTCGTGGACTGGAGTTATCAGCCCATGAGTCACTATACTCTGCGAATGTGCAGCGACCTGCTCCAGCTTGCGGGAACGCAGATCGAAAATGGCTCGGCGGGGGTCGCGATCTCGGCGGGAACGCAGTCGCTGACGGAGGTGGCATACTTTGCCTCGCTGGTGTGGAATTATCCTCAGCCTCTCGTCTTCGTGGCCTCCATCGTCTGCGCAAACACCCGGGGGGCCGAGACGGAACTGCGCCTGAACCAGGCCGTCCAGTCCGCGGCTTCGCAGTCCTGCTGGGGACAGGGCCCTTTAATCTGCGTGCAGGACGAGCTTTACGCCGCGGCAGACCTCTGTCAGTTGTCCAACTACAGCCGCACGGGGTTCGTCGCCCTGCCCTGCGGCCCTCTGGCCAAATTCTGCGAACCCCGCGGAGACCTGAAATTTCTCCGGTCCACGCGCCGAAGCGGCAGGATCATGGATATCGGCACGCTCCCCGCCCGCAACGTCGAGATACTGGACGCCTCCCTCGGAGGGGGCGATATTTTGCTGAGCGCGCTGGTGGAAAGCCGCGTCGCCGAGCTGGACGGTCTCGTGATCTCCGCCTTTGGCGGGGGGGATGTTCCCCCTTCGTGGGCGCCGCTGCTCCGTAAGATCGTGCGCGCCAACGTCCCCGTGGTCCTGGCCTCGCGCTGCCCCATGGGGCGGGTTCAGCCCGGACAGGATTTCGAGGGCGCTTCCGCGCGGCTTCTGGAGATGGGACTCATCAGCGCCGGCTCGCTGACGTCCCTGCAGGCGCGCATCCGTCTGTCCATGGGACTGGGCGCGGAGCTGAAGGACCAGGAGCTGCGCGCCTGGATGCTGGACGAGTAAATGCCGATCGTGACGATCGTTGGCAGGCCCAACGTGGGAAAATCGTCCCTTTTCAACAGAATGATCGGACGGCGCGAGGCCATCGTCGACGACATGCCGGGCGTGACGCGCGACCGCCTTTACGGCGAGGTCGAGTGGCGGGAGCGCTCTTTTTACGCCGTGGACACGGGGGGAATCCTCGGGGAGCAGACGTCCTTCAGCGCGGGCATCGAGACGCACGTGCAGCAGGCTATCCTGGAGTGCGACCTCGCCGTCATGCTCGTCGACGGGACAACCGGGGTCACGGCGGCGGACGAGGCCGTAGCCGGCCTTCTTCGTCGCAGCAGAAAGCCCGTCATTGTCGCCGTAAACAAGATCGACGACCTGAAGCACGAGCCGCGCACCGCCGAGGCCTGGTCTTTGGGGTTCGACGACGTGGTGGGGATCAGCGCCCTTCACATGCGCAACCTGGACGAACTTCTGGACCTGATCGTGGAGAAGCTGCCCGAGACCGTGGAGGTCCGGGACGAGGACGAGATCCGCGTCTCCATCGTGGGCCGCCCCAACGTGGGCAAATCCAGCCTGCTGAACAGGCTGGCGAAGGAAGAACGCGCGCTGGTCAGCCCCATCGCCGGAACGACCCGCGACCCCGTGGACACGTCGGTCTTTATGGAAGGCCGCCGATTCCGCCTGATCGATACGGCGGGACTGCGCAAAAAAAGCCGCATGGACTCGGATCTCGAATACTACTCCTTCGTGCGGACCCTGGCGGCTGTCGATCGCTCGGACGTGGCGGTGCTGCTCATGGAGGCGGATGAGCCCTGCACCGACGTCGACAAGAAGCTGGCGGCCCACGTCGTGGGAAAGGGGCGCGGACTCGTTCTGGTGATCAACAAGTGGGATCTGCTGACGCAAAAGGACAGGGCCGGCGACAGAATGACCGAGAAAATTCGCACCGAAATGCCCTTTCTGCCCTGGGCGCCGATCCTCTTCCTCTCCGCCCTGAGCGGGAGGGGCGTCCAGAAGATCGCCCCGGAGGCAATCAACGTTTTCGAAAATCGGCGTCGTCGAATACCGACCAACCTTCTCAACCGACTGATGCGCGACGTTCTGGCGTTCGACCGCCTGCCCTCCAACAAACGGGGAAAGGCGCTGCGGGTCTATTACTGCCTCCAGTCCGACGTCGAGCCGCCGACGTTCGTGTTCTTCGTCAACGACCCCGACATCGTCGACACCGCCTTCGAAAACCACATCCAAAA
>JAISSA010000092.1 GCA_031273365.1 Synergistaceae bacterium | reverse complement strand
CGGCTGTCGTTGGGCACCAGATAATCGTTGTACTTCGACGGGACGGGTTTTCCCGCGTTCGCCCTGCCGGGCAGATACGTGAGGAGCTCCGCCGGCATTGTCCCTTTGGGAGGGCTTCCTGCACCGTTCCAGTTGGCCAGGTTGACGTCTCTGAAAGTCAGAAAGTACGGCTTGTTGGCGTAGGGAGAATAGTAGCAATTGGGGTCGCCGATGATGTTGTTCTCCGGCAGGAGGTCGCGGCCGTATCGCTGAGATTTTGCGTCCGTCATCTCCTTCCTGTATTCGGTGTAAGGGCGCGCTCCGGAACCGTACGTGGCGCCCTGATCGATCAACTGACGCCGCATCGGCTCCGTTCTGCCGTCGTTTTCGTCCGGCAGAATGCCGGTAGGGGTGAAGATCATGGACGATCCCGTGTCCAACAAAAAGAGCAGATTGGGACGTACTCCCGCCGACATTGAATCTTCCGAGGGATAGGCCTCCTTGGGGATGGCGCGGAACGAGTCGGCGGCCTCCGCCGCGAAGCTCCACCAGCACAGACCCCAGAGACACAAGACGATATGTTTTTTCACGATAACTTTCCTTTCTGAATTTGAAATCAGGGGGGCAGAGCCCGCTCGCTTGCTTACGCAATGCTCGCTGGCCCCCCTGAAACCCCTGGTTTTAAGATTAAAATCATGGGGCTCCGCCCCCCGACAAAAACCCCGCAGGGGCCTTAGGCCCCTGACCCCGTTAATTTTTCTTTATTAAAGGGGTTCTCAGGGGCCCAAGGCCCCTGAGTGGGGCGTGGGGCGAAGCCCCGCAGGAGATGTGCCTTCTCAGGGATCGTTTTTCGGATCGAGAGCCTGGAAAAAAGCTTCTTCCGTCACCCGGACGGGCTTGTCTCCCGGCGAGGCCGGCAGCCTGAAAAGCTGCACCCGTATCAGGTAAGCGCCGAAATAATCCAGGTCGATCCGGCTGCTTCCCGTTGTGTCCGGCGCATCGGCCGCATTCGGAGCCCCGGGCGCTTTGCCCACGCTCTTCATGGAGCCTCCGGAGCCCGTCTGGCCGGAGGTGAGGTTCAGCACGGGGGGAAGCCTCCGAAGCTCCGCAGGGTCGTCCAGGATCGTGTTTCCCACCTGACTGGTTTCGTAGGTGAGGTCGAAAACCTCGAGAAGTACCCTTCGGCCTTTGTCGGCCGTATCCGCAGAGAGGCCGGGATCGTCGATCCGCAGGTCGTCCACAGCGCCGAAAACCGGCCTTGGATCGACCTTCCAGTCCGACCCGAGGGAAGGGTGCATGGCCCTGTTGCTGCTCAGCATCCTGTGAAGGATCGTCCCCTTGGCTTTTTCGATATAATCGGAGACCAGCATCTGGTCCACATAGCGGCGGCTCCTCGTCGTCGAAAGTTTTTTGGAGGACATCGCGAACTCGAAACTGCCGACGGCCAAAATGCTTCCGAACAACACGATAACCAGCGCCATACCCAAAGCCATGCCGCGGCGGCGCGAGAACGGGAAATTTCTTCCGCACGGGGCCTGACCGGTTGCAGAGTTTTTATCCCACGGATTTTCTCCTTTCAATTCCTTACCCTCCTCAATTCCTTACCCTCCATCTCATGGTGCTGGTCAGAATGCGGTATTTTCGGGCCTCGGCGGGCAGGGGCGGAGCGAATCCAGGCCAGTCCGCAGGGGCCGAACCTTCCGAAATGCGGGGATTGCCTCCGCGCGCGGCGACGTACATCGTCACCAGACGTTTTTCAGGGTCGAACGTAAAGTACAGCCCGACGATTCCCTGGGCCAGGATTTTACGGGTACAGTCCGAGGGCTGGATTCCGGTGTCGAAAAATTCCTGAATCAGCTCGTCGCCCTGGAGATAAAGGCGGCAGGCCTGCACGAGATGGACCTCTTCGTAACGGGACAGGAGCCTGTTGAAGGACATTCGGCTCTCCGGGGCCATGACGGCGATCGCGCTGTTGACCTGACTGCTCCCCCCGGCTCCCGGCGTCCCGCCGTTGTCCCATCCGCTGAGCCAGAAAGGCGCACGGACGGTGGGAAACGTAATCCAGCGCCGGGTGGACGCATGAGATGCCGCCGGGCTGTTTTTTTCGGAAATCCCCACCTCTCGTCCGTCGTATTGGAACGACTCGAGGATCCCCACGTCTCCGTCGGCAAACTGCAGCTTCACCTCGTCTCCCTGCGCAATCTCCCTTCCCGGGAACTCGACGGCCCTGACGCGAACTCCCGTGGGAGCGGACCATGCGTAGTACAACACGGTTCCGCCGTAAACCGTCCGGCCGCCGGGCAGAGTCGTTGTCGCGGTCACGAAAGAGCCCGGCTTCAGGTCCGGGGACGTGGCCAGGGTCACGGGCCCTCCCCAGCTCTGGCCCTCGGCCCCCATCATCGCCATGACGGGCGGGGTGAGAGAAGAATAAAAAGATTCTGCGAAAGACCCCTGCCCTTCTTTGTTGTTGGGCATTCCCAGCCCCGCGTTGCTGATCTGGGGCCCGACGGCATGGAAAGCGGTTTCTATCGCCTGCTGCGCGACGGAGTATTCCTCCGTCTGGGTAAAGAGGCCGCTCAGCATCCACAGGGAGGCCATCATGGCGATTCCCGCAACGCCCATGACAATCAGCGCGATCAAAACTTCTGCGAGAGAAAAAGCACGCATGGACTTCATATCCACTTCTCCTGTGTATCCTCCTTGTTCGTTTTCCCGTCAACCGTCGACGAGATCGCCAACCGTTTTTTCGGACAGGCTGTTGATGGACTTCCGCATCACGAGAGGCGCCTTTTTCGACGCCGCCGACGCGGAGAGGGTCAATTCGACGGTGCGCACTCCGTTGGCGGACGCGATATTGTCGACGGTCACCTTATGTCCGTGCAGGCAGTCGCCGTTTCCCCCCATGGCGATGATCGCTTCCCTCACGGCCCCGTCGAAATCGACGTCGAAGCTGGCCGGGGGTATGGCTTCCAGAGTATCGAAGAGCCCGACGGCGATAAAATGGGCCTTCAACTCCTCTCTGCTGAATGTCCCCAGGCTGGAAGCCCATATTGCGGAAGAAAGAATCGCCTCAACCGCTATTCCTAAAATCAGGATCAAAAGAATGCATTCTACAATAGTAAAACCAGGACGAGCCGACGGTTTGTTTCCCAACGCCCTCGGCAATCCCGACGGACGTATTGCCATGATCTCACCTCCTTTCTTTGCACTCCAATAAACTCCACTGCGAAATATGTTTTTAAACAGAGAACAGTTTAAAAACCACAAAATAACGGCTCTAAAACAAATTATTTAGTGAATTGTTATGAGTGCTTATATAATAAAAATTTAGTTTAGTGAACTAATTAATAACTATGACACCTAATTTTAAATACGCACATTTTTCTGAACACTGACGGTAAACTATAAATCACTGATTTGGGAGATACGAAGCGTAAAATACTTAATATA
>JAISSA010000071.1 GCA_031273365.1 Synergistaceae bacterium | reverse complement strand
AGACGGGCCTGACTGGAAAAGAAAGTTGTCCACGTAGAATCGGTTGAGCTTTTTTTTTTTTTTTTGAATACCCGACCAGGTTGCCGGCTTTTTGTCATGCTAAAATAATAAATGAATCTTGAAAAGGCTGTGTAGAACAGCCAAGGGAATCCGATACTCCCATGTTGCCTGTGGACTGTCATATAAGTCTTCATATCGTATGCAAAACGATAAGAGGCAGGCAGGTTGAAGCAGGAAAGAATAGCTTTTATATAACTTTTATGAGTTAATATTAGTTATTTTGTATCGGTTACGTGAACTCCGGGGGACGCCTCGTCGTGCCCCCCAATTTCGACCTGGCGGGAGATTTTTACCAGGATCGCGCAGCCGTCATCATGGACGGGCGCTGCGGCTTCATCGATCCCGGCGGTCAATGGGCGGTGCTGCCGCTTTACGACGAGGCCGGCCCCTTTGCGGAGGACCGGGCCGCGATACGCAACCTCGGAAAGTTCGGCTTCATCGACGAGACGGGAGCGCTGGTCATCGCGCCCCGTTTTGACGCGACGTTTCAGGGCAGGGTTTTTTCAGACGGGCTGGCCGGCGTGGCGTACGGGAGCCGATGGGGTTTTGTAGATCGTAACGGACGTTGGGTGGTGGAGCCCGTCTACGACAGAGTATGGAGCTTCAGCGAGGGGCTGGCCGCGGTGCGCAAGGGGACAAAATGGGGATACATTTCCACCTCCGGAAGACTGGAGATCGAGGCTGCCTTCGACGACGCAATGAATTTTTCGGAGGGCGTGGCAGGCGTCCGCTTTCGCGATCGGTGGGGGTATATCGACCGCAGGGGCGTCTGGATGTCGCCCCCCGTCTACCTGGAGGCCTGGCCGTTCTCCGAGGGCATGGCTCCGGCCCGCGACGCCGGGGGGCGATGGGGCTACGTCGGCCGGAAGGTGACGCCGCTTTTCGGCGTGGCGTTCGAACATGCCGGATCGTTTTCCGAGGGGCTCGCCGTCGTGCAGCACAGGGGCAAAAAATACTTCATGAACGGGGAAGGCAGACTGGCTTTCGCGACGGCTTTCGACGACGCCGGGGATTTTTCCGGAGGGCTGGCGGCGGTCGCTTCCGGCGATCGATGGGGGTACGTCGACAGGGCCGGAAAGTTGCGCGTTCCCTTTTTTTTCGAGGCCGCGGGGCCGTTTCGCGACGGTCTGGCCCCCGTGCGCCTGAAAAACCGGTGGGGCTATATCGACGGGGAGGGACGCCAGGTCGTTAAAAACCGTTACCATTACGCCTGGCCGTTCAGCGAGGGGCTGGCTGCCGTTCGGGTAAACAAAAAGGTGGGCTACGTCGACGTCGGAGGACGGGTCGTCATACAGCCCCGTTTTGAGGTTCCGCGCCCGGAGGCGGAGATCGGGAATTTTTCCGAGGGGCTGGCGGCGGTTCTGATCGGAGGCAGAACGGGCTTCGTGGATCGCAGGGGCAGGACCGTCATCAGGGCGTCCTTTTTGCCGTGGAAGACGACCGCGCCCCGCTTTTGGGGAGGGGTGGCCCATGTGGAGTCCGCGAAGGGGGGAATGTACTGCATCGACCGCAGCGGAAAACTCCTGACCGCGGCGCCCGGGTCCGACGCAAACGCGGGCTTTGCGTCGGACCCGGGCGCTCCCGTTCCCTTTCGGTCCACTACGGGCGGATGGGGTTACGCCGACGCCTCGAAAGGGACGATCATTCCTCCGATCTTCGACGCGGCGTTTCCTTTTCGGGAGGGGAAGGCCGTCGTAAAGGGAAGAAATGGACGCTGGTGGTACATCGCCCTCCCATAATCGAGGAAAAAAATGAAAGGAAAAAGCTACGATCGAACAAAAAATCCCCGCGTCAGAGCGGGGATTTTTTAGAGAAAAATTAACGGGGTCAGGGGACTAGTCCCCTGCGGGGTGTGGGGCGGAGCCCCACGGTTTAGGCCGAAGCCCGCTCGCCCCCTGAAAATCCCGCCCTCTTTACCGTTTTTGAGCCTTCAGGGCTTTCGTGGCCGTGGCGGCGGGCGCGACGCTATGCAGCCTGAAGTGGGACAGGACATCCGACAGGGTCTGGGAGTGGGCCGCTATGGTCTCGGACTGCTCCGCGACGCCCTGCGCCGCCTGGGCCGTCTCTTCCGAAGCCCGGCGAATGTTCGAGATCGTCTCGACCATTTCCATCGTCGAACGGGTCGCGCTGTCAATGGCCGTCGCCACTTCCTTGCAGGATGCCGCCTGCTCCTCCGCGACGGCGGCGATGTTCTGGATGGAGTCGTTGGCCTTGTTGATTTCCTTCAGAGCGCCGTTCAGCTCTTCCTGTGCCCGTTCCGCCTGGACGAGCGTGTCTCCCAGCATACGCCCCGACTCGGTCGTGGCCTTGATGTTTTCCTGAGCGCCGCTCTGAAGCTCGACGATGATCCCATTGACGTTCTGGGCCGCGCGGGCGGATTCTTCCGCCAGCTTGCGCACCTCCTCGGCAACGACGGCAAAACCGCGTCCGACCTCCCCCGCGCGCGCCGCCTCGATGGCCGCGTTGAGGGCCAGCAGGTTCGTCTGATCCGCGATCCCCGTGATGACCGACACGAAGCTGCTGACGTTCTCGACGGACGAGACCAGCTGGTGCATTTTGCTTTCGCTTTCCTTAGCGTTTCTGTCCACGTTGCGCATTCCTGCGATGACGCTGTTCACCGTCTGAACGGCCTTGTTGGACGCTTCCGTCGTCTGGGAAATGAAGGCGGCGCTGTCCGTCGCCGACTGCGCCACGGTGTCCGCTCCGGCGCTCATCTCCTCTACGCCGGCGTTGCACTCTTCGAGCGCGGCGCCATTGCCCTCGCTCAGCGAGGAGACCTGGTCGATGGAGGACTTGATCTCCTCCATCGAGGCGTTTGTCTCCTCGGAAATGGAGGAGAGGCTGCCGGCCCCGCTCGAAAGGTTCTCTGCGACGGCGACGACCTGCTGCATG
Source organism: Synergistaceae bacterium (assembly GCA_031273365.1). Lineage (GTDB taxonomy): Bacteria > Synergistota > Synergistia > Synergistales > Aminobacteriaceae > JAISSA01. The sequence goes on along the minus strand of JAISSA010000071.1, from coordinate 3,431 downwards.
GTTTTTTCCTGCGCCGCGATCATATTGGACAGCGCCAGGGCGAGCGTCCCCAGTTCATCCCTGCCCTCGTAGCCGAAGTCCCCGTACTCGATGGTCAGGTCGCCGTCTCCGGCGCGCTTCGCGAGGCCAACGATCGTGTTCAGGGGCTTCGCTATGCTGCGGGAGATGAAGATCGCGATCAGTATGCCCAAAACGACGGCTATGCCTGCGCATACGATCATCAGGAAGATGGCGCTGTTCAAATTGGAAACGGCTTCCTGCGAAACGTTCCGGATTCGCTCCATGGCAAGGCCGGAAGAGTACGTGCCATCCCCGTTGAGAGAGATGAAAACGGGAACCCGTGAGGCATTGTAGCCGATCACCTCCGTGAAGATCGCAACAAACGCCTGCAGGGCGGCCTGATATTTTTGCGCCGTCTCGTTCATCTCGTCCAGAACTCGCTTTTTCTCAGGGGTGTCGGCAAGCGGGTTCAGAGTCTGAATATTTTTGTCGAGAGTTGTGATCAGGTCGAGCGTCGCGGTCATCGCCCGGGTATCGTCGTTGGCGACGGCATTCTGAATGGCGCGTCTCAGATTCATGACGGTGTTGCTGATGTCCTGCCCCACGCGAAGCAGATCCAGGCGCGCGACGATCTTCTCCGTATCGCGGGTTTGAGCGTCTTCTTTCCCCGAGTTGTAGAGCATGGTCACGATTCGATCGGCGATGGCGGACATATTCCTTCCCGCTTCCAGCATAGTGCTGTAGATCTCCCTCTTTTTCTTTATGCCGGCAATGGCTTTTTCAGTAAATTCCACATAAGTTTTATAGTGGGGTACAAGAGTCTCCCTAACGTATTGCGGGCTGCGAAGCCTGGGGGCGGCGGCGCCCAGGGCGGCGATGTCCGCCAGTGTCTTCTGCACCGTCGCCATTGCCGTCTGAGCCGCCGAAATTGTCTCGTCGTCTTCTTTGAACTGCATCAGGCGAACCGCCAGAAAGAGCTCGTAAAGATTTCGTTCCAGCCCGCTGCTCAACGCCAGCGCGGGCACAACCTCGGTGTTCAGAAACTCGCTGCCCTCTCTCACGTTGCTCATGTTCTCCCACGTCACTGCAATAGCGATAAGAAATACGAACAAAAGCAATCCAAATCCCAACAAAAGTTTAAAGCTGAGCCTGAAATTCCTCCACCACATGCGTACCATCTCCTCCAAAAATTTCCCTGAAACCGTAGACAGTGAAATGACTGCCTTGCCAACTCCTTAACCAATAATCCGTTGGGTTCGAAGCTCCCCCGTCATTGAATCTGCCTCAATATCAAACCCGCCCCCCCGGCGCCTCAGAAATTTGCCAATACCCGAAAAGGCGTCACTGTTTCCCCTGCAATAACGGGAAAAGTGTATGCCATGCTATCTGAGAATGCAAGTACTCTCCACGCAGGAGAAAAGTTTAAAAAGAGAACTCAAAAATAAAAACTCTAAATTTTGACTGGTTATATTCTATCAATAAATTTTAAAATTTAGTCTTAATATTTTTTTGACCCTCTTTTGTACAATTTGTATCGTCTTCCTCCCCGTATATCCGAACTGCGAGCTTCATGGAGCATCAGACGAAGGGGAGGAAGTTTTTATGTTCTTTTCGTGACTAAACTGGCGTATACGGAAGGGTTGGCGCGTCAGTCGCAAAATTTGTCATTTTGCTTTGTTTGTGATAGTATACAGATTGCAATAAAAACGAGGGAGTGATGTTTTATGCCGAGAACCCTCACCTCCATCAAAGACGAAATTGTTTCCTATAAGGGTCAGCGGGTCAGGTGTCGGACGTCGAAGGGGCGTAACAGAACGGAAGAAACGCAGGGTATTTTACTGGATGTCTATCCCAAGCTTTTTACGATGTACGTGGAATCCAGGGCGAGTACCGTTTCCTTCAGCTACGCGGAGATTCTCACCAGGGAAGTTGAACTTGAAATAGTTCCCTCAATTTAGCTACAATACCCCCGGCCTTCGTCGGGGGTATTTGTTTTATTGAGGAAGGGGCAGAGCCCCAGGGGCGAACGGGCTCTGCCCCTGAGCTTTAAATTGCGTTTTCAGGAGGGAGCAATTTGGGTGAATGATTTCTGGCCGGGGAGTCCGGATTTGCGTTTTGTGCAGCCCGGAGCTGCAAAGATTAACCTTTCTCTCAGGGTAACGTCCCTGCGTTCCGATGGATATCATAATATTCTGTCGCTGTTTCTGCGGCTTCCGCCCGTGGAGACGCTTCTGATTTCGGGAGCCGAATGCGCGGATGACGTTCGCGTCCGGGGAATGGAAATCGAGGGCGGGAACATCGTGACCCGCGCTCTGCGCTGTGCCAGGTCGGCCGGTTTTGACGTCCCGTTTCTGGACGTGGAAATTCATAAGACCCTGCCGCCGGGATCGGGGCTGGGAGCGGGCAGCGGCAACGGCGCCGCGCTGCTGCGCTGGCTGGCCGGAAACGACGATGGCCCCGCGTGGCGCGACGTCGCGCTGAGGACGGGGGCGGACGTGCCGTTTCTGTTTTCCGGCCTTTCTCTGGCGCGGGTCTCGGGGGTCGGGGAGAAGCTGGAACCTCTGGAGCCCCTGGCGTTTTACGTCCTGGTCGCGTTTCCCGCCTGGAGCGCGGGGACGGAAAACGCCTATGGCCGTCTGGACCTTCGGTACGGAGGAAGGTATCCCCTGAACGAGGCCGCTGCCCGGGAGGAGGCCGACCTGCTGTGTCGCCGGCTGCGGGACGGAGAGTGCGTGGGCCTTCTGCCGAACGATTTTTCGGCGGATCTCATGGAGCGGTTTCCGGACTACGGGGAGCTTTTCAAGCTCTTCACGGACGCGGGAAGCCGCGGCTGGGGGATCACCGGCAGCGGGGCGGCCGTTTTCGCGCTTTTTCATGAGACGCCCCGCCTCCGATCTTTCACGTGGCCCCGCTGCGTGCGGCAGGTGCTGTCGGTCGACGTGAGATGAGGCTTGCCCCAGGCTAATTATTATTGAAGACAGTTATTGAAGACAATAAATGAAATGGGAGAGAGCCATGGGAAAAATTAAAAAAAAAGGCGTACGCCTGTACTTTTACAGATTTCTGGCCGCGCTGACGATCGTTGTTCTTCTGTTCCTGTCCGGAGGCGGAGCCTCGGGCGCGGAGGTTTCGCCTGCCTCGCTTTTTCAGAGGAGATCGTGGGCGGCGATGGACGCGTTCTACAGCGCAGGAAGGCCCCTGAGCCCCATGGATCACTCCCTCATGGCCAACGCCCTGCGGATACAAAACCGGTGGGCCGAGGCGGTGGAGATTCTGGAGCGTCACGCGGATTCCTTTCCGGCGGAGGTGAAACCCTACGCCGAAATGACTCTGCTTCTGGGGTATGAAAACCTGAAGAGGATCCCGGAGGCCCTGAAAACGGCCGCCCGACTGGAGAAAACCGCTCCGGCGGACCTGCGTTACTACGTCGC
>JAISSA010000287.1 GCA_031273365.1 Synergistaceae bacterium | reverse complement strand
CGGCGGGCGGAGCTGTCTATATCGCGGGCGGAACCGTCGCGTTCAACGGCGGCACTTTTGCCAGGAACAGCGCGACGGGCAACGGCGGCGCAGTCTACGTCGCAGCGGGAAACCCCATCATCTTCAACCACGTCAGCTTTGGCGAAGGAGGCGCCAACACCGCCGTTGTGGCGGGCGGAGCTGTCCATGTCGCGAATGGAACCATTGAATTCAGAGACGGCGGCACGTTTACCGGCAACAGCGCTACAGGCGCGGGCGGCGCCGTCAACGTTGCGGACGGGACCGTCATATTCAGCGGGGGGCCCCTGTTTTCCGGGAACAGGACGCTTGGAAGCAATGCTAATGGCGGCGCGATCAACATCACGGGCGGAACCGTCACGCTCGGCGACAGCGCGTTTACCAGGAATACCGCGACGGGCAGCGGCGGCGCGATCAACTCCACGGGAGCGATCCCCGTCACGGGGGGAAGCTACGTCTCCAATATCGCGATGGGCAGCGGCGGCGCGATCAACGCGGGGTCCGTGAGCGTTCTGGCGTCCGTCAGCTTTGAGACGAACGAGGCGAGAACCACCGGGGGCGCGATCAACGCCACCGGCGTCGTTTCTCTGACATTCGGCAACTTTGTGGGCAACAGGGCCACGACCCTGGGCGGGGCGATAAATGCGGTTTCCGTGAGCGCAACGGGCAGCGTCACCTTCACGGACAACTCCGCCGCCACCGGCGGCGCGATCAACGCCACCGGCGCGATCTCCCTCACGGGGGGAGGGACCCTTGCGACGAACAGAGCGATTGTCGGAAGCGGGGGCGCGATCAACACCGCCGGCGCAGTGATCCTCGATGGAGGCACCTTCACGGGCAATACCGCCAACACCGTTGGAGGCGCGATCAGCGCGGGTTCCGTGACCGCTGCGGTGTCCGTCTCGTTTGACGGGAACGTGGCAACAACGTCGGGTGGCGCGATCAACGTCGCCGACGCCGTTACCTTCAGCAACGGCGGTAACTTCACGAACAACAAAGCCGACAACGACAACGGAGGGGCTGTTCGCAGCGGGGGGAACGCCACGTTCCAGAACTGCCTCTTCACGGGAAACACCAGCGGTCTCGGGAGCACCACGGGAACGACGGGGTCGGGAGGGGCCGTCGCCTGCTCCGGAACGTTCGACGCGACCCGCTGCACCTTCGGTAAAAATGAGGCAAAAGTCAACGGGGGCGCTGTCTACCTGCAGTCCACGGGCATAGGGAACCGCGTCGAGAGGTGCTTCTTCACGGGCAACGCCGCGGTCAGGGAAGGCGGCGCTCTCCACGTCGCCAACACCACCTCCGTCGTCAGCGTCCTGCGTTCTCTGTTTTCCTCCAACCAGGTGACCGACACCAGAACCGGCGGAGGCGCGGTCTATATTACCGGAACCGGGACCTTCACGGACTGCACCTTCACCGGGAACGACGCCGGGGCCATGTTCAACGCGGCGGAGCCCATCAGGGGAGGCGCCGTTTACGCGACGCCGCCGGCCAACGGAAACGTCGCCTTCACCAACTGCACCTTCACCCGGAACAGGGTTTCCAGCCTGCAAAGCGACGGAATGGGCGGCGCGCTCTGGCTCTCCGGAAAAGTCGACATGCTGTACTGCACCCTGACCGATAAAAACGAGGCCTTCGCCAGCGCGACCTATGGAAGCGGCTTCGGCGGCGGCATCTACGTCAACTCCGGCCCGTTCTCCATCACCGCCTGCGCGGTGTCGGGCAACACCGCCAATTACGGAGACGACATCTTCCGCAGGGAAAACGTCATCATCAACTCGGGCGGGTACAACCGCCTGCGTTACTACGGCATCATCTCCACGGCCCTGGGCTCCCCGTATCCGACCCAATTTTCCTGGCGTTCCGACGGAAACGTCCGGGGAGCGCCGGACTACGACCTGGAGGGGATCACTCAGGCGGCGATGTTCGGCGCTTATACGCTGGACGCGAATCTGGTCACCGGCGTCGTCCTCGCCGATCTCGAGACCGGGGCCTCGACGACCCCGGACTCGCTGGGCTCGTCAACACTGACCACCATCAGGCTGCTCGACGTCGGCTCGAACCCGGCCCGGAACCAGATCCCGAACCGCGAGGGGACGCTGTTCGCGGTCAGGGCCGACCAGCGGGGCGTAGAGCGTCCTCAGCCGGAGAACGGATTTTTCGACGTGGGGGCGTTCGAGGCGCATAAAGACGAAGGCGCCGGAGTTGCCCCCGGACCGGATCAGGAGTACGTCGACTCCGTCAAGATGGGCGGCATCCCCAACAGGATGGCGAAGATCGATGAGCGATGCACCCTCATTGCGACCGTTTTCCCGACGCGGGCGTCGCAGGAGGTCTGGTGGGACAGCACCGTTCCCGGCGTGGCGTCCATCGACGAGTTCGGGAATCTGCGGTCTCTGGCGGTCGGGAATACGAGGATCATCGTCAGAACCAGAGGGACGAAGCCCGACGGGCAGCCTGCCGTGGACTCCGCCGACCTGACGGTCAGCGAAGCGGTGATCTACCTCGACGTCGACCCCGGGGTGACGGCGAAGCTGGATGTTTTCAGCGCCGGGATGCGGCGGTACTCGGAGGAGGTCTACCTTGTGGACGCGGACCCCGCGAAGGTGAGCGCCGCGTCGTTCCAGAGCGCCTTTCGAAGCCTGTGGAACGTCACGCCCGTGCAGGTGACGGAGCTTCAGAACGCGGACGCGCTTCTCCTCGCCTCGAAGTCGCGCTACGAGGGGGACAACTGGGTATCCGTGAAGCCCTCCATGGGCGTTTCGCTTTCGTCGGTGCCCAACGGCGGCCTGCTGCCTCTGGAGTACGTCTGGAGCATGACCTGGGACGAGGTCAGCACAATCATGGGGAGCCCGGTCACGAGGATCGACAGCGTCACCGCGCTTTTTCAGAAGGTGAAGCCGGTCTTTCAGGGCGTTGACGGCGTTGCCACGCCCGTGATCGACGCCGACGGCGAATTTGGCGTCGCCGCGTCGAAGGCCGAGTCGAGCGGGGCGCTGACGGTGGAGAACGGCAACAACGGACTGACGCTGAGGATCAGGGCCCTGATGGGCGACATTGGCAGCGCGAAGTCCGCTATGGTCGACAACGAGCTGGTGATCGCGGACGGCGTCCTCAACGGGACGGCGGGCGGGGACATGTGGCTGCTGAAGCGCGTCGAGGAGCCTGGCGACAGTCTCGGCGGCTCCGGAGGCGGGGGCTGCAGCGCGGGATTCGGCGTCGCGCTTCTGGCGTTCGCGCCGGCAATTTTTTTGAAGAAACGGGATTCTTAAGGGCCCGCGGCCCTTGAGCGGGGTTTGCAGGGGCGGAGCCCCTGCGAGTTTTTTTACGAAAATCACTTCAAAACTCAATGAATAAGAAGGGAAATGAACATGAAAAAGGGATTTTTTCCATCTCTGTCCCTCTTCTGCCTGCTTGCGGGCCTTTTGTTTGCGCTCTGCATGTCCGGCATCGCGTGGGCGCTGCCATACTACCAGCTTCGGGACGTCAGCGGCCAGCGGGACGGGCATACCATCGCCGGGTCCCAGTGGTTCGCGACGGTTTGGGAGCAGCGACAGGCCGCAGGCGGGTGGATTCGCTACCGGGACACCAACGGCGGCGAGGCTCCCGTGGTCGTCATGGTGACCTCGGCCGACCTGGTGTCGAACTTCAACGGCGTCTACCTGCATGACCCGCAATATAGCAATCTTTACGGCGACGACGTCAGTTTCGACCCCATCGAGTCGGTCTTTCTCGTGATCAAAGAGGGGCGCGGCACGCTGAATCTCGATTTCGGCAATTACTACGCACATCACGAGCCTTATATGACCGCTCAGCCGGCGATGGAGGATGTGCTGCTGTCCGTCGCCGACTATACCGCGCGCGTTCAGCCCGGGAGGCCCGAGCTGGTCTCCATGGACAGCTGGTTGCAGACGACCATGACGTTTCAGGCCGATTCGCCGCAGACATACGGCAGTTCCCTCGGGTACCTGACCTTCCGCCAGTCGGCCAGCTTCGACACGGGTTTTACGGGTTATCGCGAATCGATCAAAATTCCGCTGGTCGTGGCGAACGTCTTCGACGGCACGGCGGACGAGGCGGGCAACGAGCTTTATTTCGAAATGACGGCGACGGGCGGCGACGACAGCGAGCCCATCGCCCGTCAGAGGTTTCGCTGGGGCGCGGAAAGGGACATGACTCTCGATCTCGGGACCTTTTTCATGCTGCGTCCGGAGGGAGCTTCGATGCCCGTGTACAACCTGCAGACGCGCATCGCCAACAGGACGGGGACCCGTTATCGCAGCCAGCGTTACGACGGCCTGCGGGCGACGTATCAGGATTTTCTGCCGGAATTCTGGATGTACGACCTGCCGCGCGACCTTTACGGCACTCTGCCGGGGAATTTTCAGCTCGACCCGCAGAGTCAGATTGCGCCGGGGCTCGTCACCGTCTACACCAACTCGCTGGATATGACCTACGGTTCCGGCGAGTCGTTCCGCCTCTACCCTTACCAGGGGGCCGACGCGCCGCGCGACCTGCGCCTCACGTACCGCAGGGTGGGGGGGATGACGGTCCTCGGGACGGCCTCCTCCTCGGGAGACGTCACGCCGCCCTGGTCCGTCACGCCCTTCAGGATGACCTTCGCCGACGTGGCGGAAAACCAGAACAACACGGCGGACGAGATCGCGGAATATACGGGTGGACGGCCGGTCATGCCGGACGTGAGTTTCGACTTTTCCGCCGAGGCGGGGGATCGCTACATCAGGGCCGACGCCTTCAACTCCTTTGAAATTGACTCCGCCGTGTCGTTTGACCTTCCGACCTCGGACGACGTTGCCCTGCTGCCCGTTCACGTTCGACTGCGCATTTCGCGGAGGGAGCCGCTTCTCGTCGGAAGATGGAGCGAAATTGAGGACGCCGACAGCGTCATCGGCGCGTTCGCCGGCATCTGCGCGGTCTGGGTGCGCTCGGAGGCCGCGGCCGAGCTGGACATGAACCTTTTCACCACGCTGCGCAACCGCGGATACAGCGTGGAGAAGTGCGTGCAGGCCTTTACGTACAATGATTTCCTGTACCTCGACTTTATCGTCCTGCTCGCCGACGCGGTCAGTCAGAACGCCGGTAAAACGGCCTTCTGTCAGGTGGTGGAGGACGACGGGGTCCCTTATATTCTGATCGGAGACGGCAGTGTGGACGGAAGCTGGCGGCTGAGCTTCTACGTCGCCGCGGCGGGAGAAAGCCCGTCGGACCCCGATCCGACGCTCCCCGGGCAACAGGGCTCTTCCGGAGGAGGCGGCGGCTGCGACGGTCTGTCTCTGACGGCGGCTGGCCTGCTTCCCTTCGCCGCGCTGCTCCTGCGGGTGCGAAGAAAGGCGCGTCGGAAAAGGCAGGGCTAATATCGCCTGTCAGGCCGTTCAGCTTTGGCCCTGGCAGGCGCGTCAGGAGAGTCTGTCCCCCCTGACGCTTCGCCCCCATGGGCTTGAACGATTACGTTTACGACCGATTCTTCAGGCGCGGGACGAAGTGGAAATCTCCGCCTGAAGTTCGGTCATATTTTTTTCTATGCGTTCGATCATTTTTTGCTTTTTGAGGGCAGGGAGCTCCGACAATCCGGGGTCGGTTTCGATGCGTTTCCGCTCTCTCTGCAACATTGCCAACAGGGTCGCGCGATTTTTCTCCAGAGTCTGAAGCTCCAGACGCGCGGCCCGTTCCTCGTCCTCTCTGACGAAGGCCCCACTCACCTGTGTATCTCCCCTTTCTCAACAAGGCCGGTCCGCAAGACCGGCAGGACACAAAAGCGCCGTTTCCGGCGATCGCTCAGGCCTCATGAGCTTCGTTCCGTGCGTCGATCAGGGGGACGAGGAACGCGTCGGAGACCTTTTGCGCGATTTCCTTTCCCTGAAGGATTTCCAGAAGCCTGAGCGCGAAAAACATCGCCGTCGCCGGGCCCTGAGAGGTCGTGATATGTCCGTCCGTCTCCACGATATTTCCGGTGATCTGCGCGCCCGTCAGCCAGGATTCCATTCCGGGGTAGCAGACGGCGCGCCGGTCCTGCAGGATGCCCGCTCTGCCGAAGACGGCGGGGGCGGCGCAGATCGCCGCCAGCTCCCTGCCTGCTTTGTCGCTGCGCCTGACGAGGTCCAGAAGGCCGTCATGTTCCGTATAGTCGGTCGTTCCGCCGGGGATCACCAGCATGTCGAAGGGAACGTCCCGGACGTTCTCGAACAGAACGTCCGCGCGGACGGGAATGCCGTGCTTGCCCATGACCATGTCGTTGCCGGTCAGCGAGACCGTCATCACGTCCACCTCCCCCCGACGCAGAATGTCCACCGTCGTCAGGGCCTCGGTTTCCTCGAAATTATCGATCAGGAACAACGCGGCTTTCGGCATTGCCTTCATTTTATCCTCGTTTTAGCCAATTTTTTCCCCGTATCAGCCGATTTTTTCCCCGACGTCAGCGCGGATGTCGTCTGTGTGCGGGTCGCCTGTGCGTCGGCCGCTCGCACGCCGACGGTCTGGTCGTCGTAACGGAACATCGCAAGGATGCTCTGGAGCTTCGCGACCCCGGCGCTGAGGCTCTGCGCCTCTCCGGCGACGTTCTCGCTGGCCGAGGCCGTCTCCTCCGTCGCCGACCTGATGTTGTTCAGGGTATTGACGACCTCCATCGTCGCCTGCGTCACGTGCGTCACGGCCGTCGCCATCTCGGTGCTGGCGGCGGCCTGCTGCTCGGCCGCCGCGGCGATCGTCTGCATGTTGCCGTTGAGGGAGTCCACTTCCTTCAGGGCTTTTGTAAGCTGCTCCTGCGCGTGCGCGGCCTGCTTCACGGTTTCTTCGAGGATGACGTCCATCTCCCGAACGCTCACGTTGGTGGTGTCCGTGTCGCTCTGAAGGGCGGAGATCAGCTTTTGAACCTCCTGCGCGGCGTGTCCCGACTCCTCCGCCAGCTTGCGGACCTCCTCGGCGACGACGGCAAAACCGCGCCCGGCCTCTCCCGCGCGCGCGGCCTCGATGGCCGCGTTCAGGGCGAGCAGGTTGGTCTGGTCCGCGATGCCCGTAATGGTCGAAACGAAGCCGGCGATGGCCCCGACGGAGGCATTCACCTTTTCGAGGGATTGCCCGCTGCGTCTCGAGCGCTCCCCGACCTGTCGAATCTTGTCGACGACCTGATTGACTTCGCTGCCCGCCTCCTGGGTGAGACGGGTTGTATTGACGGCCGCGCCAGCCCCCTTCTCGGTCGACTCGGCCGTCGACGAAGCGGACTGGGAGACCTCTCCCACGCTCGAGTTGGTTTTCTCGAGCGAGGCGGAGTTGGACTCCGAAAGGCGGACGACCTCTTCCACCGAGGCCTTGACCTCCTCGGTCGAGGCGACGGCCTCCTCCGATATCGCGGCCAGGCTCTGCGCGGTCGCGGCAAATTTCTCCGACTCCGTCTGAAGGCCGTGGATCACCCCGACCAGGCTTGTCTTCAGGGTGATGTAGGCGGAGGCCATCAGTCCAATCTCATCTTTGTACTTCAAAAGCCACAGTTTGCTGGTGTCCGTCGTAAAATCCAGGTCCGAGGCCCGCTTCATCAGGTCCGAAATGGCGATGATCGGCCTCACGACCCTGCTGATGACCAGAGTGACGACGGCCGCGAGGGCCAGCAGGCCCACCGCCGCGACGGCGATGGAGTTACGCGTCATCCTCCGGGTTTCGAGCAGCATATCGTGAATGGGGATGTTGGCGTTGATGGACATGAACTGCTTCGATTTCCCTATCGTCACGGGGGCATAGGCCTTCAGCGCCTGCTCGCCCGTCCGCACCGTGAGGTCGTAAACGCTGAAGGCTTTGCCGTCCCTGATGGCCGCCATCACCTCGGAGGCGGAGGTCTGGCCCCTTATGACGTCGCCTATATTTTTGCCCAGACGCTCCGTGGCGGTGGAATAAATGATCGTTCCACCGTTGGCGAAAAGCTGTATCATGACGTTATCGCTGATGAGCCGGATTTTTGACACCATTTCCTGAATTTCCGCGTAGTCGATGTCGATGGCCACGATCCCCGCGACCCTTCCGCGCACCCTGATCGGAACGCAGAATTTGGAGATCAGTCCCCTTTTGCCGTTCTGGAAGGTGAACCACTCCGGCTCGGTGATCGTGGGTTCGCCGGTTTTGATCGGGTTTTGATACCAAGCCGCGGCGTCGGGGCGCGACAGCGTTTCCTCGGTGACCTCGCTGGTTTTAGTGGCGGTCCCGTCCCTGTTGTCCCTGAAGGAGGCGATGAACCGGCCGCTTTTGCCATACGCGCCGACGAACTGCGCGTCCCGCCCGTCGAACGCGTCAGGCTCGAAGGCGAGCCATATGTCTATGCTGCGGGAGCTGGCCATGGCCGCCGTGGCCATAATGTTCAGCGCAACGTCTCTGGCGTTGGCCTGCGTTTTGTCCATTGCCCCGATAATGGCCCCCACGTTCGCGAGAAGGTTCATTTCCCTGTCCAGCTCGGTCTGAACCTGCCTGGCGGTCGACTCTATGGTTATCAGAGCCAGGTTTTCCGCATCCTGCTGCGACTTGCTCGACGACGTCCTCTCCACGTAGACGATGACCGCAACGAAGAGAACGACGACCACGCTTAAAATGCTGACACATGTTTTGGTTCTTAATTTCAATATCTGCATCCTCCTTAAATAAATTAAAGACTCTTTGCATCACCATACCTCGAAATTATAAAGTTCTTCTGGAAGAATAGCAAAGAAAGAAACGATCTGTTTTTTATATTGTTCTGAAAATAATATCAGCGCAGGCGGTAACCAGATCCCGGTTCAGAGCGAAAATCAATGACTTCTTTAGTATAATGAAGGGCGCCATAATATTTTTACGGGGAGGAATGAGAAATGAGGAAAAAGTTTGTTGTGGCTTTGCTTTGCGTGGCTCTCTCCGCCTTTTCCGCCGGGGCGGCCGAGCCCGAGTACGGCGGGGTTCTGGTCTGGCGGGAGATCAGCGAGCCCCCCGCACTGGACCCCGCGCACGCCAACATCGTGACGTCCGCGCGCGGCGCGAACCTCTACAGCGAGCCGCTGGCGGAGATCAGCGAGGACGGGCAGACGATCGTCCCCATGCTGGCCGAGTCGTGGGAGGCCAACGAGGACTCGAGCGTCTGGACCTTTCGCCTTCGCAGGGGCGTGAAGTTCCAGAAAACGGGCTATGGGGGCGCGCCCACGGCCAACGGCGGCCGCGAGGTCGTGGCGTCCGACGTCAAATTTTCCTTCGAGCGCCTGCTCCGCGAGAAGTCCGCGCGCGCCTATTTCCTGAACATGATCAGGGGATATCAGGAAATGTTCGACGAAAAGGCGACGGAGTGGGCCGGCGTCGAGGTGGTCGACGACCACACGGTGCGCTTCACCCTTTCTCAGCCCTACGCTCCCTTCCTGGCGGCCGTGAGCTACACCTGCTTCTACATCCTGCCCAGGGAAGACGTGGAAAAGCTGGGTAAGGACTTCGGCTTCCGGCCCGTGGGGACGGGGCCCTTCATCGTCGACGAATGGCTGCACGACAACAGGGTCGTCTACAAAAAGAACCCGGACTACTGGATGAAGGACTCCGAGGGTCGTTCGTTGCCCTACCTCGACGGCGTCGAGATCGTCATCATTCCGGACAACAGCGTCGCCTTTCTCGAGCTCCGGAAGGGGAATATCGACGTTCTTCCCGACGCCCCCAACGAGTTTCACAACGAGCTTCTGAAGAACTTCGGGGATCAGTATCAGCGGCGCGCGACGCTGGGTACCCAGTATTACGGCATGTTGACCACCGCGAAGCCCTTCGACGACGTGCGCGTCCGTCAGGCGTTCAATTACGCGATCAACCGCGAGGCGATCAACGAGCTGGTGCTGAACGGGACCTTCATCATCGGCAGGGGCGTCCTGCCCCCCGGAATGCCGGGCTACAACCCCGACCTCGAGTCCTACGGCTACGACCCCGACAGGGCCAAAGCCCTGCTGAAGGAGGCGGGGTATGCGACGGGCCTGACCGTGACGCTCCAGTACAACAATAACCCGCGTCACAAGCTGATCGGCGAGGCCGTTCAGGCGCAGTTCGCGGAGATCGGCGTCAAAGTGGAGCTCCAGGCCGCCGAGCTGGGCGCTCACTACGACGGGGTGCGCCGCGGCGACGTGGCCTTCTTCCGCGCGGGCTGGGCGGGCGACTACCCCGATCCCGACAACTTCCTGTACAACCTGCTCTGCTCCGACAACTTCGGCGCAAAGGGGAACTACGTTCGCTATAAGAACGACGACGTCGACGCGTGGCTGAAGGAGGCCCGCAGGGTCGCCGACCCCGCGAAGCGCATGGAGCTCTATCGGAAGGCCGAGCAGCAGATCGTGAAGGACGCGCCCTGGATGTTCCTGTTTTACGACACCACCTCTCTGGTCGCCAACCCCGGGGTTCGGAACATCCGCCTGTCCTTCATGGGCTACCATCAGACGCCTCTGACCCAGGTCTGGAAAACGAAGTAGCGCGTCCGGCTCGCGGCCACGCCGGCGGTTCAGTGTCCTGAACGCAGCGCCTCGTATCGTCGGAGTCCACAGACCCGAAGATACGAGGCGCCTGTTGGGCAAATTTCCTGTATCTGCCTGAAATTACGACTGTCTGCCTGAAATTATGACCTGATCGTACCTCGAGGCGAAACTCCTGTATTCGTCAAAAGTCGCCCGCTCGATCAAATTTTGCGTCTCGTCGTCTTCCGACGCGTTTGCGGAGACGACGTCTTTCATAACCCGGGCGGCGTTTGAGGGAGTTTCGCTCATCTGGCTTCGCGCTTCCTCCCGGGCTTTCTGCGCTTTCACCACCCGAGCGTAGAGAGCCGGATCGACCTGCCTGAGCGTCGAGAGTTCGGACGCGCTCAACTCGCTGCCGCTGTTGGCTTTATTGATGAGAGTCTGATTGCTGGTCGTATCGCTGCCCGTCGCGGCCGGGGCGGTTCTTCCCGCACCGGCGGCTTTTGCGGGCCCCCCCGACGGGGACGTCGCCTGATTCGAGCCGGACGTGTCGGCGTTTACGCGGGAATCGGCATTACCATCGGATTGTGCTGTCTTTGCGGCATTCGCGCTTCTTTCGCTGTCGATGACGGTCTGCTGTTGCCGTAACTGCTTTCGTTGTTCGAGGTACTCCTCCTTCAGGATACTGCCGTTGTCTGAAACAGAACTCACGCTCATGATGACATCCCCTGTCTATAGTGTTGTGGTCTAAATTATATGTAAGAAGCAACCTGTGCTAAATTACAGTGGATTCCATGGAATTGCAATGCAAAACCCGTCGCTGGTTTACAAAGAAGTGTTAACCCGAGTTTCGCAGTTAGGGAAAATAGAGTCCCTCAAGGCTTGCAATTAGTAGATTTTTGAAGAGAATTTGTATTACCCATCGCTCAAAAATTAGTTCCTGACCAGTAGATATAAATATATTATATCTACTTTATACTGTAGCGCCTGAGTAGATATGATTCTTCCTGACGCTCCATGACGCTAAAAAAGCAAAAAACCCCTGCTTTCGCAAGGGCTTTGATTCTTCATGAAGCTTCCTGATTCTTTTACCTGGTGCCGGGAGGGAGACTCGAATTAGCCAATAAAATCTCATAAATATAAGGGATTATCAGCCATAAAACTTTTTCCTTATACGGCCTGTTATACTGTTCCAAAAACACGCCTTCAGTTCGATGCTGAATTTCTCCTGTCCTCCGTGCGCCGGCGCGGGACAGGGTACTCTAAATCCAGACGTTTATAACACCAGCGAATCATCAGCGGCGTCAGCACGTCCAGCAATGCGCCGGCGCTGTACCCACAGGCCCCAGACAGCGCGAATTGCAGGTTCTGATCCAGCCCCATGTAGCGCATGAAAAAGTGCACCTGGAGGCCGACGAACGCGGAGGTTAGCAACGCCATCAGGAACGAAAACCATGTATGCCCGTTTTTGTTGCGAAGCCACCGCACCAACCCGCCCAGTGAGGCGAGGCAGAGTACGCTTATGATGGCTTCACGCACTGTTCCGTCACCTCCGGGCCCCCCGTTAAATCTCATAATCCTTCCCCTCATGTCGTCACCTCCTGCTGTCATGTCCCAGCTGTTACCAGATGTCGATCTTCCAGCCGACGCCAATGAGCCCCTGGACTCCTCCGCCCGTTCCCGCGCCCGCGCCGCCGATGATGCCGGGTATGTACCGCTTTCTTTCGTGTCTGCGGTTTTTGGCTTCCAGTTCCGCGATAACTTTTCTGGCGCTTTCTCGCTCCTCCAGGTATGCCTTCTCCACTTCTTTTGCGGCATCGGCCACCTCGTCGAACGAGGCTCTTTCAAAACGGAGAGTCCTTTTCAATCCCTCCGCTTCCGTCTCCAATTCCCTGATTCGCGTGATAAAAAAACGGTATTCCGATTCGTGCATTAATACCGTTTCCCCGTTACGTTTCACCTCGGAATGCCCCATGGTCGGCCAGCATAGCATTCCCAACATCAACAAGCTCGTCAATGTCCATCTCGTCGCATTCCGCCTTTGCATTCTCCACATTTGCCACAACCTCCTCGTCGTGAGATATCTGCTGTTCTTTTGCCGTCTCCGCAAGATGGTCAAGCCTGTCGAATTGACTGTCAGCCTTCTTTCTTGCTTCTTCCAGTCGGCGCTTGTTGTCGTTGTCGTCGCCGTTCAATTTGCCGAAGAGCCCCGTCAGGATTGCCATAAATCCTTCCCGGTATCCGACGACCAGCGCGACTACCCCCAGAATCGTGATCAGAATCATCACTGCCGATATGGGGTTTTCCGAAATCCACCCCCAGAACGTCTGTTTCCGCTCTTCAGTCATCGATACCCACCTCCGCCCTGATTCTGGCGAGCCGATTCAGCCAGCCGTTCAGAAAATCGCCCTGCGTGGGAGTTTTTGCGACGAGCCCGTGATAAAAACTGGCTCGAATCTCAAGGTATTTCCTGCAAATCTCCATAAGGTCAACCCGCTCTATCGCAGCAAGCGACGCCGGGCCAATCACGCCATCGATGTTGATGACATTTCCCCCGGCCAGATCATTCAGCGCCCTCTGCAGTTGTTTTGCCGCTCCGCCGACGCCACAGTTGACGGCACAGTCATAATGGATAAGACAAAGCCCCCACGGCATCTTGTCTGCACGTGAGGGCTTCCAATAATTCACCTCATAGATTCGATTTGCCTCCGACTTTGTCAATCGGGTTATATCGTTGTGGTCTACAAGCCCCTGCGCGTAGGCTTTCGCCAGCGTTCCTACCGTCACCCCGTAGATCGTCGGTCCGCCTCGGTCGTTTCGGGATTTTGCCTTAAGGACAGGCTTCCCGTTGATCTCGTCGAAATTCTTCCCGCCTTCAGCAATGCCGACGATCTTCTGACATCTCGCAAAATAATCCATCCGCAACATCTTCCCTCCCTTTTAAAATTTACACATTCAGGCGGAGTTGGTCCGCAGTGGTTCCCGAAGCGCGTCCCTGATCGTTTCCACCTCCTTCAAATCTTGTTCTCGTCTAATCTATGCTCCCCGCACAAGTCCATTTCCCAAACCGGCACGAATCCCCGCATTGTTGGCGCGTGTGCCCGGCAACGCCCAAAAGCGCTTTTCTCCGGATCAATCTTTTCACCTTTTTTAACAAAGAAAATGCAGGTTTTACAACGCATTCCTGCATTTCGGCCTGCCCACGGATCATTTATGTCAGCCATCTTTCTACCTCCTCAAAAATCAAAGCCGCCCCCGGAGGAGCGGCGATCGATTTTACTTTTGCGCCATATTTACGATAGCTAATACAATTTGACTATTACTGTAAAGCATTATCATAGCTAACACAACTATACCCAAAAACACAGTGACAAATAAAGCGATATTCCAATTCGTTGCCTCTCCACCTGAT
>JAISSA010000269.1 GCA_031273365.1 Synergistaceae bacterium | reverse complement strand
AACACCTTGGTGTCCCTGACAAGTTCCCTTGCGCGAATGACCTTGTCGCCCTTTACGACGCAGCCGCGGGCGAAGGGCAGCAGACTCTTTTTCTCCCCCGTCAGCCTGTCGATGACCGCGGGGCTGTATTCGGTGTCGGGAACGCAAAACGTGTCGACGACGTCGTAATCCATTTCGTGTCGTTTTTTTTCGATGGGATACACCTCGCCGGAAACGCCGATCATGAGGTAAATATCCACGGCCGCGACCGTGTCGATATCGCCTTCGAGGGTGCGGATGCTTATCCGCGAACCCTCCGGGAACACGTCCACCGTGTGCGCGTAAGCCAGCGGAATCGGTTTCTTGTGGAAACGCTGCATGGAGATGAAATCCATGTTGTGATCGTCGCAGTACACGAAGTCGAAGTTGGTTTGATACTGCCTGATGCGATCGAGGAGAAAATCGTCCGGCGCGACGCCGGGAGCCGCTTTTTTGATGCCGGACAGGCTGATGCAGCCTCCCGCTTTTTCTATGGTGCCGCCTCCGGACCCCACCCCGCACGTCAGAAAAATCGCCAGCTCGTTTGCCATGATCTCGCGCACGGCGCTGCGAATGGACAGTTTGAGCCCAAAGTTGAGTTCGCAGTACACGACGCAGCTGTCGAACTGCTCGACCTGCTGGGCAATATCGCTGGTAAAACCGAGAATATTCGGATCGCAGGGCCGAGCCTTCAGCACTCCGGTGCTGCCGACGAGACGGGACGAGGACAGGATGTCCGCCACGATCTCAAGTTCATCCATCGCCAGTGCGGAATTTCTGAGCCTCCTGACGAGCCCCCGATCCACCGGCATGAACTCCGTCAGGTCTTTGTCCAGCGGGTGCCACATTTCAGCGAAGCTGCTGGTGTCGGAATAAAGCCCGTAGTACAGCGCAGTGAAGACCTCCGGCTGCGCCGCAAAGTCGAATCCTTCCTCCTGCATGAGGCTCCAGACGAGCGTCGAACAGCTGCCCAGCGACGGGCGTATCACGATGCGTGGCCCTTCAGGGATCTCCGGCTGATGGTGGTCCAGGACCGCGACGCAGTCGGCCTCGAACCTGCGCAGATTCCCCGCCCCGTACTGGCAGTCGACCGTCACGAGCAGCCCGCAGCGCGGCAGGTCTTCCACGTACTCGAGCGGGATGTGAAGCAGGCGGATCATCAGCACCAGATTTGGCTTCGTTATGCGATTCCCGCCGCTATAGACGAGCCTTGCGGAAACCCCCAGAGACCTGAAGTAACAGAAGAGCGCAAAACCGCTCGCAATGGCGTCGGCGTCGGGAACGTCGTGGCACTGGATGACGATGTCCTGATGATTTGCAAATTCCCTGAGGTACATTTTTACTTCACGCCTCCGAGTGCTTCTGTACGTTATTATAGTCCGACGCCACACAAATTTGCCGCACAATCCCCTGCGGGCTCTCCGTGTCGTCGATGCCCTCGATGATGGGAAACACGACGTCCGAGTTCTGATGCGCATAACTGACGAAGACAAAAGGCTCGTCCTCATGACTGCACGAAATCACCTTGCAGGTTCTACTGTCCGACATTTTGCGTTCCCGCCTCCCCGGAAGCCTTCAGGCTCTGCAGAATCCGTCCGATTAGCGCTCCCGACGCAATCCTGCAACATTTTATCACGATTGAGCGAGGTCTGGAGCAGGAACAAAAATCGATCCCGATTTGTCGAGCACCAGAGCCACCGCCATATCGCGGAAAAAAGTGCATGGCAAAGTCGAACGCACGGGGTTTGAATGGATATGATATGAGATGGAGTGGATATAAAATAGTATGACTATTAAGTTGCCTCAGGTCGGGAGGGTGCTTCACCGGAACGGAGAGCCGCCACCCTCTTTTCAGTGGCAAAGGGGTTCGGGTCGTAGTGGAGGGGAAGTGCCCTCCCGACCTTTACCTGAAGCAACTGTATAGTCATGTAAAAAGATATGATATGAATGCAATGTCCACAACTTAAGCGAAACTGCTCCCCTGACCCCGTTAATTTTCTTCGCTCATGAGCGTCGGCAGAAATTCCCGCAGGGCGCGGCGTTCGTTGCCGTCCCGTCCCCTCAGAGGGTCGGCCGCCGCCAGAGCGTTCAAAACGGCCTCTTCCGTCGACTCGGCCGTCGCTCTGAAAAAGGGATCGATGTGGTCCTCGTGGAGGGTTTCCCGCGGAACAACGCCGCCTCCGGGGGATTCGTGGGGCACGCGGCAGGCCGTGGAAACGGCGAGAGCGACGTCCCCGCTGCCGTCGCCGACGAAGGACCCCGTTCGTCCCACGCCGATGAAGGCCCTTTTGCAGAGGCGTTTCAACTGCCGCGAATCCAGCGGCGCGTCCGTGGCGGCGAAAACGATGATCGAACCGCGGTCGGAGGCGGTCTCCTTTTGCGCCAGCAGCTCCCCGAGTCGGGGACCGACATGGCGTCCGGCGATCGTCAGGCAGGAAAGCTCGCCAAAATTGGCGTTGACCAGGACGCCAACCGTAAAGCGACGCCCTGCGACCTCGATGACGCGCGAGGCGCTCCCCGTTCCGCCCTTCAGGCCGAAACAGGACATTCCGCGTCCCGCGCCGACCGCCCCTTCTTCGAAGTCGACGCCGGCGGAAGCCAGAGCGGCGTCCAGATGCTCCCGCGTGAGTCGCGAGGCGCGGGCGTTGTTGAGAAAACTGTCGTTGCACTCGCAGACCACGGGGTTGACGCTGCCTCCGGTGTTGCAAATTTCCGGATATCGCTCCATCTCCAGGCGGAAAAGCGCATCATACAGAAGCCCCGTGCAGGAGACCCCGGTCAGCGCGACAGGGGTCTCGAGGGTTCCTTTTTCCTCGATCTGCATCAGGCCGACGCTCTTTCCGTACCCGTTGAAGACGGCGGCCGCCGCCGTCAGCTTGTTCTTAAACAGAGACCCCGGAGCGGGCGCCACGACCGTAATCCCGGTATGGACTCCGCTGTCGGGGTCGTCCAGCGTGCAGTGCCCGACCGTCACCCCGTCCACGTCGGTAACGGCGTTACGCGGCCCCGGGCTCATCGTCCCGACGACGACGCCGTAGTCCCTTATTCGCACGTCAGGCGAATCACTGCGGCGTGTAGCGCGCCTTCACGTCGCTCAGCATGGCGCGTTCAGGCCCGTCGTCGCCGAAATAGCGCGTCTCGCAGGCCAGCTCTTTCGCGCCGCCGCCCGTCTCAAACGCTATGCTGTAAAGGACTCGCTTTTCGGACCGTAAAGAACCCTCGATAAACAACGTATAAGCGCCATCGGCCACGGGCCTGCCGGCCCCGTCCGTAAGGTCCCAGGCGTATTTCAGCACCCCCGGGCCGGGAGTCGGGCCGGTGATCGCGTCGACCTCCGCGTCGGTCATGCCGGGCAGCCCCGACTTTTCCACCCATAATTTGACGGACTCCGGACGCTTTTCCCATCCTCCGGTCGCGGTGAACCGCGTGGCGTACAGGGTCCTGACGCAGCGCCCCTCCGAGTCCTCCACCCAGAGCGCGAACTGGTTGCTGCCAGGTCCGGTCTGTCTGGCGTAGCTGAACGACGCCTCCACCACCCCCGCCGCCTCCGCAGCCGAGAGAGGAACGACCACGAAGACAAGCAGCAGGCTGAAAAGAAAAATCCAACGCCGAACGCCCAACGATTTTTTCATTTTCATTCAGGACACCGATCCTTTATTTATTTTTGAAGCTCGAGGGCTTTCGGGTCGCCGCAAACAGAAACAGAACCAGCGCCAGCACGGGGGCAAGAAGCCCTCCGTTGCAGCCTCCGCCTCCACCGGAATCCCGGGCCGGATCCACCGGAATCGGCGTCAATCCCCCCCTCGTGACGACGACCTCTACGCTGTCGCTCTTCGGGTCCTCTCCTTCACCAGTCGCCCCCTGCCAGGTCTGCGCGGTTATCGTCGCGCGACCGACCGCAACCGCCGTCACCTGCCCCGCCCCGTCGACCGTGGCGACCTTCTCGTTGTCGCTGCTCCAGCGGGCGACCCTTTCAGACGCCTCCAGGGGCGTCACGACGGCG
>JAISSA010000265.1 GCA_031273365.1 Synergistaceae bacterium | reverse complement strand
CTCTACTGGCTGGTGCGCCTGATCCTGATGTTCCGGGACAGGTACACCGGTTAGACCGGGGAATTTAGTAATTGGGGTTCGACATCCCCTTCTGTCGGCCTCATTATACATCACTCATCGCTTGTCCACAACTTAAGCAAAGCCATAGGGCTCAGTCCCCTGACTTCGTTGATTTTCTTCCTGTTTTTGTGAAATGATGTCCTCCTCGTACTGCATTGCCCAGAGCTTCAGGTAGCGGCCTTTTTTGCGCAGCAGCTCGCGGTGCGTGCCCTGCTCGACGATCTTCCCGTCCTGCACCACGAGGATCAGGTCGGCGGCCCGGATCGTCGAAAGGCGATGGGCGATCAGGAAGGACGTCCGGCCGCTCAGGACCTTCGCTATCGCGTTCTGTATCAGCCGCTCCGTCTCGGTGTCTATCGACGACGTGGCCTCGTCCAGGATGAAAATTCGCGGATCGGCCAGCACCGCCCGCGCAAACGAGATGAGCTGCTTCTCGCCCGTCGAAAGGCGGTCGCCTCCCTCGCCGACGTCGCTGTCCAGCCCCATGGGCAGCTTCGCCAGGACGGAATCGGCCGACACAAGGCGGGCCGCCTCCATGATCTCCGCGTCGGTCGCGTCGAGGCGTCCGTAGCGGATGTTGTCGCGGACCGTTCCGGAGAAAAGGTGCGGGCTTTGCAGGACGCAGCCGATGTTCGAGTGCAGCCACAACTGCGAGCGCTCCCTGTAATCCCGGCCGTCGATCAGGATCCTTCCGGACACGGGCTCGAAAAACCGGCAGACGAGGTTCACCAGCGTGGATTTCCCCGCGCCCGTCTCCCCGACGATGGCCACGCAGGTCCCCGCCGGAACGCCCAGGCTGAAGTGCGAGAGCACGTACTCGTCGCCGTCGGGGTATTTGAAGCTCACGTCGTCGAAGCGGACGCCGCCCACGATCGGCTCCCAGTTCTCGCGCCTCGGGCTGAAGCTGTCGCCGTAAATTTCCCGCACCTCCGGGGCATCCGTGATCTCGGGTTTCTGGTTCAGCAGCGCGTCCACGCGTTCGATGTTCGCCTGAGTCGAGGTCGCGTCCGAGAAGAAACGGGAAAGATGCTGTATTGGCTCGAAAATGCCGACGGCGTAGGAGATCATCGCCGACAGGGTTCCAAACGCCATGGAACCATCCTGCACGTATCCGGAGCCCTGAATGAGCATCATGGACACGGCAAGCGCGCCGAAGCCCATCATCACGGGCGTGTAGATGGCGCTCAGGGCCGCCGCCCGCACCGACGCCCGGTACATCTCGCCGGTCAGGCCGGAGAACTCCGCCGCGCTGATGTCCTCGATCACGAGGGTCTTCGACGTGCGCGCGCCGAGAATTCCCTCGTTGAACGATCCCGTTATCAGCGAATTCGTGCGCCTCACCTTCCTGTTGTGGCGCAGGATCCTGTTCTGAAACCACGTCGTGACCGCCGCCATTATCGGCATCATCACCGCGACCCACAGCCCGAGCCGAAAATCGAGCAGCAGCATCGCCACGACGGCGAAGACGACGTACGACAGCCCCCACATCAGGTCCACAAGCCCCCAGGCGATCAGAAGCCCGATTTTGTCGGTGTCCGACAGGACACGGGCTATGATGTAACCGACCGGCGTCGTGTTGTAGTACGAGAGCGAAAGCGTCTGGAGATGGTCGAAGCACGCCTTTTTCAGGTCGCGGGAGAACCCCATCTCGACGCGTATCGCCATCCTCGTGAAAAGCACGACGCACACAAGGCTGACGACCATGACGAGGACCCCGACCACCGTCGCGGCAAGGATCCCGTCCGTCCTGCGCGGGACGATGAAGGCGTCGATAAAGTACTTCTGATACAGGGGAATGAAGACGTCGATCAGCGAGCACACCAGCATGAGAAGCAACGCCTTCGCCACCATTCCGCGCCAGGGGCGGAAGAAAGGGCCCATCGCGGCCCATGTCCTGAGATTGAAGGATTTCTCGGAAATATCGTCGTCGTAATGCATTCAGGCCTCAGCTTTCATAATTATAAACATAACAACCAAATATAAAGACAACAGCCGAAGACATGGGGCCCCGCCCCATACCCCGCAGGGGATGAATCCCCTGACCCCATCTATTAAAGCACTGACGCTGATATTATAAAGCTCCGTTCTCGGTTGGGTCTTCTTCTACGTTTCGCTGCATGTCCCGGATGCGTCGGTAGATGCCGTCTCGCTCCATCAGCTCGGCGGGGGTTCCGATTTCCGCGATCCTGCCGTCCTCCATCACCATGACCCTGTCGGCGGCTGAGACGGAGGTGATCCTGTGGGCGATGATGATGGTGGTGACGCCCTGGGTCCGCCGGCGCAGCATCGACCTTATCTCCGCCTCCGTTTCGGTGTCCACCGCGGAAAGCGAGTCGTCGAATATCATGATCGGCGATCTTTTGAGGATTGTCCGGGCGATCGCCACCCTCTGCTTCTGCCCGCCGGAGAGCGTGACCCCGCGCTCGCCCACAAGGGTGTCGTATCCCGACGCGAACCGCTCGATGTCGTCGTCCACCCGGGATATGGCCGCCGCTTCCCGGATTCGTTCGATGGAGTATCGCGGGGAGAGCGACGCGACGTTTTCGCGGATCGTGCGGGAGTAGAGAAAAGGCTCCTGGAGGACGATACCCACGTTCCCGCGCAGCCACGAGCGCCGGTATTTCCTGATGTCCACCCCGCCGATGCGTATCTGCCCGTCCCCGTCCCGAAGGTCGTACAGCCTGCACAGAAGGTGCGCCAGCGTCGTCTTGCCCGACCCGGCCGCGCCGAGGATGCCGAGCGTGGTCCCTCGCCTCGCCGTGAACGAGACGTCGCGCAGGACCGGAACGTCGCCGTAGGAAAATCGAACGTGATCGAACTCTATATCTCCGTCTATCGGGGTTTCGAGGGCGTCCGGCGGATCGATTTCGGGCGGCGTGTCCAGGATCTCCCGAATGCGCCCGAGGGACACGCCGGTCTTTCCCGCCTCGGCGAGGACCCGCCCCAGCCCGCGCACCGGCCATATGATCATCGAGTTGTACGTCAGGAACACGATGAACTCGCCGATCGTGACGGCTCCATCCGCGGCCAGCCACGCGCCCGCCGCGCAGATCGTCACCATCTGAAGGCCGGTGAGCATGTCCCCCAGACCCCAGTACGTGCTGAGCATCCTGCCCAGCTCCATCCAGAGCTCGGCGAACTGCCGGTTCTGCCGGTCGAAGCGCTCGACCTCGTAGCGCTCCCGCCCGAACGCCCGCACGACGCGGACGCCCGTAAAGTTCTCCTGCGCCGTGGCGAGAAGCTGTCCCTCCGCCTCGTCCGCGGCCAGAAACTTCACGGTGGCCCTGCGAAGAAACAGGAACGAGTAGACAAAGATCACGGGCAGGAAGGCGAACGAGGCCAGCGACAGCGTCACGTTTATGGGAAAGAGGATGGAGCAGGCGTAAACGACCAGAACGATGGCGCGAACGATCTCGACGAGCTGGCTGAAGACGAAACTTCGCACGATGTCCACGTCGGACGTGCAGCGCTGGATGATGTCGCCCGTCTGTATTCCGATGTGCCATTCGTAGGGAAGGAGCTGGATGTGCGAGTAGAGCCTGTCGCGGAGGCGTTTTATCAGCCCATCCGCCGCCGCCGCGAGCGTCCTGTGATGAAGGAAGCTGAAAAATCCGCCCACAACGGCGATCCCCATCACGGACAGGCCAATGAACACGCCGACGGCCATGCGGTTTTCGTGCAGAGCCCGAAGGTCGCCGCTCAGACGCGCCCACAGCGACGCCTCCGCCACAGGCATCCCGCCGATCACGTTGTCCACGACAAAACGCACCACCTGCGGCAGCAGGAAGTTGCAGAAGATCGCGAGCAGCATCGACAGAAGGGAGACGAGATAAAGCGCCCTGCTTCCGGACGAAATCTCCCACAGCAGGGCAACGGCGCCCTGCTTTTCGGCCTCCGGCGTTTTCGTCTCCGCCGTCATTCCCGTTCCTTCCGTCATATTGACCCTCCGTCCCACAGTTCCTGCAGGGTGACGAAACGATACCCTCGTCCGCGCAGGGCCGTCACGATTTCGGGCAGCGCCTCGACGGTCGCGGGAACGCCCGAGTGCATCAGGATGATGGCGCCGGGACGGGCGTCTCCGAGAACCTGAGACGCGATGGCCTGTGCGCTCCTGCCCGTGTAATCGGCGGTGTTCACGCTCCAGAGCCCCAGCTTCATGTTCATGCGCCGCATGGCGTCGAAGATGACGAGATTGAAGCCGCCGCCGGGCGGACGCATGAAGCGGGGAACCCGTATCCCCAGACGGTCCACGACCTCGTTGCAGCGTTCCACCTCGCGCATGACCTTTTCCGTCCAGAGGGTGTAAAGCCTGGGGTGCGTGTAGCTGTGGTTTTCGATCTCGTGTCCGGCCTCGTCGATGTCGCGCGTTATGAACCCGTAGCGTTCGGCGAACTTGCCGACCAGAAAAAACGTGCCCCGGACGTCGAGCCTCCGCAGGGTCGAGATCAGCTCGTATATCCCCGACTCGCGGGGGCCGTCGTCGAAGGTCAGAACGATCTCCTTCACGAAGGGATCGCCGGCGGCAATGCCCCATTTTCCTCTTTCGTCGGAAAGAGGCCCCCACTGAACGCACAGAAAAAGACCCAGCAGCGCGACCGTCATTCCGCGTTCGAGTCCGTGCAGATGCCCCGGTTTCCCTGTTGTTTTCATTTTGCCTGCCGATCCTGTCATGCCTGTCCTCTTCCCTGATTTTGTCCAATTCACATGTCTTCCGGATTTGGGTCTTCTTACCGCGCTTGCCTTCTTATCATCGATGGTATATAAATTACTATAATGTGTTTTTAAAATCTGCGCCAGAGGACAGGGCTGTTGAATCTGAAAAATGAGGGCGTGAGGCCGGACTGGGATACGTATTTCCTGGCGATCGCGATGATGGCGGCAATGCGGAGCACCTGTATCCGCAGGCAGGTGGGGGCGGTCATCGTGCGTGGACGCCAGATCGTCAGCACGGGGTACAACGGAGCGCCCACGGGAACCGCCCACTGTTCGGCGGTCGGGTGCCTGCGCGAGCTGCTGAAAATTCCGTCCGGAGAGCGACAGGAGATGTGCCGGGGCTCGCACGCCGAGGGAAACGCCATCGCGCAGGCCGCGCGGATGGGAATCAGTACGGAGGGCGGCACGGTTTACTGCACCCACGAGCCCTGTTCGTTCTGCACGAAGTCCATATTGAACGCGGGGATCCTGCGGGTTGTCTATATGGAGCCCTACCCCGACAGGCTGGCGGTCGAGCTGAGGGAAGAGACGGACGTCGTCTTCGAGGCCATTCCCGCGGAAAAACTGGACGAAGCAAGGGAGTGGATGAGGCGTTCTTCGCTGTTCGGAGAAAGGTCGAAGCCGGAAAAATATTAACGGGGTCAGTGGACAAGTCCCCTGCGGGGTTTGGGGCGGAACCCCATGGTTTTGCTTTAAGTGTTTACAATCACAGTGAGGGGGAAACGAACTTGGTTCCGAGCAGGGAAGAGGCTCTGTCGCTTTTGAGGAAGTACAATCAGGACGAAAGCCATATCAAACACGCGTTTGCCGTCGAGGGGACGATGCGTCATTTTGCGCGCAGAGCGGGAGGCGACGAGGAGTTGTGGGGCGTGGTCGGCATCCTGCACGATATCGACTGGGAACAGACGATGAGCGAGCCCGCCCGGCACTGTAACCTTGCGCCGACCCTGCTGCGCGAGGCCGGGGTGGACGAGGAAATCATCCACGCGGTGCAGTCGCACGGCTACGGGATCTGTTCCGACGTCGAGCCGATGAACGACATGGAAAGGACCCTTTTCGCCATTGACGAGCTGACGGGCCTCGTCATTACGGCCGGGCTCGTCCGCCCCTCGAAGTCCCTGTCGGACCTCGAGGTGAAGTCCGTCAAAAAGAAGTGGAAGGACAAGACCTTCGCCCGGGGCGTGGACCGGGAGATCATTCAGAAGGGCGCTGAGAAAATGGGCGTTCCGCTGGACGAGCTCATAGGAGAGACCATCGCGGCTCTGCGCCCCATCGAAAAAGCGATCGGCCTGCCGGGAGCTTAGCCGCAGGGAAGCGTCGGGACTTTCGGCGGGGCGGGCTTCGGGCCCCGGGGGCGAACGGGCTCTGCTCCTCCCCCTCTGACTTGGGAATTCCCGATATTTCCCTGAGCGCTTACCGGGTTATGCAGTCGAGCGTCAGTAGCTTTGCCGTTGTGACCACTTTTGCAGGCTGATACGCTCTTTTCATAAAGATACCTGTAAAATAAAAAAGTTCTGTGGAAGGAGACAATTTTTCATGCCGATTAAAGTGGTACTGGCGGATGATCATCCCCTGACGAGGGCGGGAATTGGTGAATTTCTGCGGCGTGAGAGTTCTCTTGAACTCCTTGGGGAAGCGGAGGACGGCCTGAAGGCGTGGCAGCAGATTCAGGAACTGAAGCCCGATGTGGCGCTCCTGGATATTCGCATGCCGGGTATGGATGGGGTTTCCGTCGTTCAGAAGGTCAAGGAAGCGGGGTTGCCGACGGCGACGATCATGCTGACCTCCTACGACGCGCAGCAGTACGTGATGGCGTCCCTGCGCGCCGGGGCGCGGGGTTTTGTCCTGAAGACCGTCACTCCGAAGGAGCTGACGGCGGCGATCGCGACGGTGGCGCGGGGGGGGCTTTACCTCGACCCGGAGGTCGCCTCGGTAATGGGAGAGAGGGATTTCGATCCCGAACAGCTTTCGACGCGTGAACGCGAGGTGCTTGTCCTCGCGGCCAAGGGACTGTCCAGCAAGGAGGTTGCGGGGAGGCTTTTCATCAGTGAGCGCACCGTGCAGACCCATCTCGCCTCCATCTACGACAAGCTGGGGTCCAAAAATAAAACGGAGGCGCTGTTGCTTGCGCTGAAGTATGGGGTAGTGACTCTGGAGGAGCTGTTGGAAGATTAAATTTTCAATTCAATCTTCGATTGAATCTACGAGGATCACTTTTTTTAGAAAACATCTTCTGGCCTTTCTTCTGTGCGCTCTGATGCTGCCGCCCATAGCAGTCCTGATGGTGGCAGCATTTGCGCATTTCAGTCAGGAGCAGGCGATGGAGGCCGCGGTGAGTTCCTACGTGCAGGACCTGGCCGAGAGCATGGCTTATCGCCTCAGCACCGAGGGCAAGCTCTGGACTCTTCCGGGGGAGCCTTTTTCCTCGGCGGCGCGCTATCGCATTTTTTCGTGGGGTCCCGCCATTCCGGGGTGGGTCGCCTATATCAGCGTCGACGGGAAGATCATCATGTCCTCGCCGGGGGCGACCAACATCGCGGGACTCTGGAAGCAGGGCCTGCCGATGGGGACGGCCGTCCGCGTGCAGGACAGGGATGGTTATCAGTACACCCTGGCCATCTATCCGGTGGACCAGGGGCGGGGTTACGTCGTCGCCGCCGCCTCGTGGGATCAGCTTTTAGGCGGGCTGGTGCGGGTGGGGCGGCTCTGGCCGATTTTGATCGTCGTCATGTCGCTGGGCAGTTTTCTGGCCATTCGATTGCTGTGGAGACGCCTGATTTCGCCTCTGAAGGGTCTGGCCGCCGAGATCGACGACCTTCGGATGGGGCGGGACATTCCGAACACCGTGGACCCGAAGGCCGTGAAGGAAATCGAAAGCGTTCACAACGCTCTGACCCGTTTTGCCCGCGCGGCCATCGATCGCGACAGCCTTCGCAACCGTTACGTGCGGGACATCGTCCAGGTGCAGGAGTCGGAGCGGCTGGACATGGCGCGGGAGATTCACGACGGTCCGCTGCAGGACATAACGGCTCTTTTGCAGCAAATTCATATGTCGCTGGAGGAAGGGGAGGACATCCGGGATCGCGTCAAAAAGACGGAATACCTTGCGCGGGTTGTGGTGCGTGAACTTCGCGGACTTTGCGACGAGCTGGCTCCGCCCTGGGTCGAGCTGAGCCTTGCCAACGCGCTGACCGAGCTTGCGGAGCGCCTTTCTCAGAACTATGACGTGCACGTGTCGGTGGACGCGGACGAGTCGCTCGACCTGGGGTCTGAGCGGACGCTTTCTCTGGTGCGAATTTTTCAGGAAGCCGTTTCCAACGCGGTCCGCCACGGGGAGGCGACGGAGGTTCACGGGCAGATGATCGAAGAGGGTGGCCGCATCCTGTTTGAAATTCGGGACAACGGCAGAGGCTTCGACGCCGGGGTCGACCATGAGACGCTTCGCGTCGAGGGGCATCGCGGGCTGGCCAATATGACCGAGCGAATGTCGCTGATGGGCGGCTCGCTCGAGGTAAAATCCAAAATCGGCGAGGGGACCTGCATTCGATGCATTTTGAAGCGGGACCCCGACGCGCAGGGGGAGATGTCTTGAGGGTCAGGTTTCTGGGAGCGACGCAGGAGGTTACGGGTTCCAACTATCTTGTGGAATGTGACGGCAAACGATTTTTTGTGGACTGCGGCATCCACCAGGGGCGCAACGAGGACGCCAGAAACAGGGAAGAGCCCCGGGTCAGCCCGGGGGAACTCGACGCGGTGCTTTTGACGCACGCCCACATGGACCACTCCGGACGGATTCCCCTGCTGGTCCGCCAGGGCTTCAGAGGCCGGATATGGACGACGCGGCCGTCGGCGGAGCTGCTCAGCGTCCTGTGGTATGATTCCGCCCATCTCATGAAGGAGGAGGCGGACTGGAAGAACAAAAAGAACTCCCGCAAGGGTCTGCCGCCGGTCCTGCCCCTTTACGACGCGAGCGACGTCGCCAGCGCTCTGGCTCTTTTGCAGCCCGTCGATTACGAGACGCCGAGCGAGATCCTGCCCGGGGTGCAGGCTCGTTTTCACAACGCGGGGCACATTCTGGGGAGCTCGTCCATCGCGCTGACCCTGAGGGAAGCGGGAAACGTGGTTCGGCTCGTGTTCAGCGGAGACGTCGGTCAGCAGCAGGCCGTCGTCGATCGGGCTCCGACCGCCATCGAGGAGGCGCATTACGTTCTCGTCGAGTCCACCTACGGCGACCGTCTGCACAAGAACCTGACCGAGACGCGCGCGGAGTTTCGCGAGGTCATCACGAGCGCTCTGAGGGACAGGGGAAAGGTCATTATTCCCAGTTTCGTCATCGACCGGGCCCAGCGTATGCTTTACGAACTTTTCCTGATGCAGGTCGACGGGCTGATCCCCGAGGAGCTTCCTATTTTCTTCGACTCTCCGATGGGCGTCAGGGCCACGGAGCTTTACCGTCGTCACGCCGACACCCTTTCGGACGAGGTGCGGCAGCGCATCGCGGACGGCCAGGAGCCCTTCATGCCGAGGGGGCTTTCCTTCGTCAGTTCGCCCGACGAGTCGCGCAAAATCAACGACGTGCCGTTCGGCCTCGTGATCGCCGGCAGCGGCATGTGCACGGGGGGGCGTGTCGTCCATCACCTGAAGCACGCGGTCTGGAACCCGAAAAATCACGTCGTTTTTGTGGGATATCAGAGCTACGGCACTCTGGGACGGCGCATCGTGGACGGGGAGAGGGAGCTTCGCATCGCGGGCGAGGACGTCACGGTCAGGGCGCAGGTGCACACCATCGGCGGGTTTTCCGCGCATGGGGACCGTGACGACCTGCTGGCGTGGGCGAAAAACGTCGGGCCCAATCCCCTGTTTTTCGTCACGCATGGCGAACGCCAGGCCTCACACGCGTTTGCCGCCTCGTTGCAGGAGGCGGGGATGCGTTCTCTGGTGCCGATGAAGAACCAGGAGTTTGCGCTCTCGCCCGAGGTCGTGCTTCAGGCCGAGCGGCCCGTCGCCGTCCCTGTCCAGCCCGTTTTTGCGGAGACGAAGCCCGTTCCCGGAGGGGAGGTCGTCACGACGCTGGACGACATCGCGCGCCTTGTGGAGGGTCTGCGGGGCGAGCTGAAGAGCGCCCTCAACGTCAACGAACTCATGCCGCTGCTGCTTTCCGCACGTACGCTCCTGGAGACGACAGGCGACAGGGCAAAAAAAGCGCAATGAAATGAATAAAGAATGAAAAAGAAAAAGTAATAAAAAAATTAACGGGGTCAGGGGACGAGTCCCCTGCGGGGTACGGGGCAGGGCCCCGTGGTCCTGGTTTTTCGCGAGAGTGGAGCGTGAGCATTTCGTCGCCTCTTCCCTGAATTTTTTAAGCACGGAGGGTTTTTTATTATGTCGGTCAACACCCGGAACGCCAATTTAAGCAATACAAGTTCAAGCAACGCATATGAAGTTTTGCAGTCGCGCGGGCTCGTGGAGTGGTGCAGCGCTCCGGAAAGGCTGCGGGAGGTCCTGAACGAGGGCATGACGACGATCTACATTGGGTTCGACCCCACGGCGGACAGTCTGCACGTCGGGCATCTCATCCCCATCATGGCGCTGGCGTGGGTGCAGCGCTGCGGGCATCGGCCCGTCGCTCTCGCCGGCGGCGGCACGGGGCTCATTGGCGACCCCTCCGGAAAGAGCAGGGAACGCAACCTGATCACCATCGAGGAGGTCAGGAAAAACGTCGAGGGCGTCCGTCCTCAGCTGGCCCACTTTTTGGACTTCGACTGCGGAGAGAACTCCGCGCTGCTCGTCAACAACTACGACTGGCTGTCGACGTTTTCGTTTTTGGACGTCCTGCGCGACGTCGGCAAGCATTTTTCGGTCAACGGCCTGATCGCGCGCGAGTACGTAAAAAGCCGGCTGACCGACCCCGATAAGAGCATTTCCTACACGGAATTTTCCTACGTCCTGTTGCAGTCGATGGACTTCAAATATCTGTACGAGACGTATGGCTGTCGCCTGCAGATGGGTGGAAACGACCAGCAGGGCAACCTGGTCGCCGGCGTCGACTACGTCCGCAGGACGGCGGAGGGCGAGGTCTTCGGCCTGACGCAGCCTTTGCTCCTGACCGCGTCCGGGACCAAGTTCGGCAAGACGGAGGACGGCGCAGTCTGGCTCGACCCGAAGCGGACGAGTCCCTACCGTTTCTATCAGTTCTGGATCAACTCGGACGACAGGGACGTCGAGCGTCTGCTGAAGCTTTTCACCTTCATGCCGCTCGAGGAGATCGCCTCCGCCATGGCGGAGCACGCCCGGGACCCGGGGGCGCGCGCGGCGCAGCGCCGACTGGCCTTCGAGGCGACGAAGCTCGTTCACGGAGAGGCCACGGCCAAAAGCGTCGTCGCGGCCAGTGAGGTTCTCTTCGGAACGGGCCTGTCGGGCATGGAATTGGGAATGGAAGAGGAAACGTTCGCGCTGCTGAAGGAAGAAATGCCCTTTGTCGAGCTCTCTCAGCCCCTGCCCGTCGCGGTCGTGGACCTTCTGGTCGGCTGCGGCGCGTGCGAGAGCAGAGGCGAGGCGAAGCGCGCCGTCAAACAGGGCGGGGTATCCGTCAACGAAACGCGAGTGGAAGACGAGGGCGCTCTGGTGTCGCGGGACGCGCTGCTCGGCGGCAGGTACGTTTTCGTCCGCCTCGGCAAAAAACGCTTCCACCTCGTCGCCTTCAGGTAGTTCTCGAAATTGAAGATACCGAAGACCATGACGGGTTGTATCTGGTACGTTTCAGGGTTTCAGCGTCCGTGGGAAGCCGCGGTGATCGGCAATCTGGCGGCCGCCATGAACGCGTCCGGCTTTCCCCCGCAGGTTTACGTCGAGGGGGGGACGGGCAACCTTCGGATGAACGGGGTGCTTTCCTGGGATTCGCTCACGCTTTTCGATCGCCTGAGCATTATTTTCTTCAGGGGGAACCTCTGGCATCTCTGGGGCAAGGCGCCGTTCTGGTGGGGGCTGGTCCGCCTGCGGGCCCGGACGGTGCACACCGCGCTCGACGCGTCGCCCGACTGGAAAGGGCATCCGACGCGCCTTTTTGCGGAACAGGTTCTCGAGGGCGAGAGCCTCGTGAAACCGACGTTTGAAATTCGAGTCGCGTGGGCAAAGGATTCGACGGAGGACGCCGACGCCTCTTCGGTGCTGCTCCTGGCGGCCTCTCCGACCGATGCGCTGAAAAAGGCGGTCGAACGGTCGGGGATGGAGACGATTTCTCTGGCCGAAGGGGAGACCGCTTCGATTGCCGACCTTGGAAACGGACGGGCGGCGCTTGTCGACGACACCCCGTCGAACGCGCTGCTGGCCGCATGGGCGACCATGCAGGGGCTTCCCGTGGTGGCGCGCCCCTCTCCGCTGATTCGGTCCCTGTTGGGCCGGGACGGCTGTTTCACGGTGAAAGAGGACACGGAAGACGCGTGGTTCAGCGCACTCGAAGCGGCCCGATCCGAGGAAGGACGCACGGTTTCGGCGGGTGCCCGGCGTTTTTTGAAGGAAAATTTCAGCGCCGCCGAAGGGGCGGAGTCCCTGGCGGTTCTCTACCGTTCCATTGGACTGAAAGCAGGCGGAAAGCGGGAAAGCGGGGGAGGAGACGGCGCTTGAAGGTCGCCGCTCGAGCGATAGAGGCCCTGCGTGCCGCGGCGCGTCCGGGCTGGCGCGCTTCTTCGCTCGCTTTTTTTCTGAGCGGCGTTTTGAGGACGTTTCGCCCCAGAGGAGAGCGAATCCTCTCGAACCTCGCCATGGTGTATCCGGAAAGCACGGAAGCGTGGCGCAGGGACCTGCGCCGGCGTCTTTACGGGCATCTGGGGTGGATGGTCACCGAAATTCTTGCCCTGCAGCGCGACCCCGCCCAGGCCCTTTCCTGGGTGGAAGAGGTGCGCGGCGTCCGTACTATCGAGGCATCCCTCGAGGAGAAAAAAGGGACCCTCTTCGTGAGCGCGCACTACGGCAACTGGGAGCTGCTGGCGGCCTGGTACGCGCAGTACCTGAAAAATCAATCTCTGAAAGACAAGCCGCGGAATTATTATATTGTCTCGCAGAACACGAGAGACAGGGACATCGCCGCCCTGATCGAACGATACCGGCGGAACGCCGACATAAAACTTTTGCCCAAACAGACTCCGCCCCTTGAAATAGTGAAGCTCCTGAAGTCAGGCGGTCATATCGCTCTGCTGTCCGACATCGCATGGCAGGGAGGGATCGTGTTGCCCTTCATGGGGCATGACTGCACCCATGCCACGGGACCGGCCATCCTGGCCACTCTGGCCTCCGTTCCCGTCGTCCCCATAACGATCTACCGGAAGGGCCCGTTTCGCCACGTGGTGGAGGTATTCCCGCCCCTCCCCGTCCCGGAGGAAAAGGACCGTCTTCGCAGGCTGTCGCTTCTGACGTCCTCCATTGGAGCCGCTGTCGAGGCGATGATCGCGCCCCAGCCGGAGCTGTGGTTCTGGTTGCACAACCGATGGAAGAACGCGAAAGTGCGAAAACAATGATGCCTCTCAGGAGAGGCTTCCGAGCGATGTGAGACGAGAATTTACCTATAAAAGATTAGGTAAATTTGACGATCAGGTGCAGACGTACTAAAATGAGACGCTAAATTGCGTTTGTGCCAAAAGAATCCCGATGTTGGAGGTGAGTGTACGCTATGAAGGTCTCTGTGGACCAGCAAAGATGCATCGGGTGCGGAGTATGTTCTCAGGTCTGCCCGGAAGTTTTTCGCGTGGATGAGGCGGCCGGCGTAGCCGTGGTGATGTCTCCCGACAGTGACGATCCCTGTGCAAAAGAAGCGGAGAGCAGTTGCCCGGTGAGTTGTATTCGCGTCGAATAAAGAGTATAATATTTTGTGCTCTGTGTACATGGGCCCATAGCTCAAGTGGTTAGAGCCACCGGCTCATAACCGGAAGGTTCCTGGTTCAAGTCCAGGTGGGCCCACCAGATAAAAAATCAACGGGATCTAAAAGCAAACCAAATATACACCAAAACCCCTGTAAAAGCAGGGGTTTTTGCTTTCCTGAATACCTATGGATAACTATGATTATCCGTATCTAACCAGCACATCACGGTATAATAGGCAGTATAAGAAAAATCTCTTATACGGTGGTGAAAGCATGGCGCTGACTGAGTTGATGGTGAGGCAGGCAAAACCGGCAGAAAAAACATATATCATGACCGACGGGAAAGGGCTGGGGCTGGAGGTCCGTCCGAACGG
>JAISSA010000165.1 GCA_031273365.1 Synergistaceae bacterium | reverse complement strand
AGGCCTCGATGTCCGCCATCCCGGGATTGAAGCCGAAATCGACGACGCGGGTGGCGGCGAACCCCCTCCGCCCTTTGGGGTAGTATTTGCCGTACTCCACAAGCTGTCTGACCTCGTCCGCCGTGTGGATGTTGGGGACGATCAGGCCCTGCGCCCCGACGTCCAGCATTTTCAGAACGGAGGGACGCGTGGCGTCTTTCACCCGCACGAGGGGGGTGATGCTGTACGCCCCGGCGGCGCGGACGAACTCAATGGCGCTTTCGACGTCGAAGGGGCCGTGTTCCGTATCGATAATGAAAAAATCGAGCCCGGTCAGGCCCAGACACTCCACCGCCGTTGTGCCGCCCAGCTCGAAAAAGGTGCCCACAACCCTTTCTCCCCGCTGTATCCTGGATTTCATCAGGTTTTTCATCTTCATCATTTTTCCACCCTCACGTTTTTGTTTTTTGTTAAAGCGATACCCCGTCATTATAAGGAAACTGAAAGCCATGTTATACTCCAGATATTCAAAAAATCTTCAGGGCATCCAAACTCTGTTTACGTAGAGCTTAAGGAGGGTTTTTATATGGTCAGGACACCGAGACTTTTGATGATTCCGGGGCCCACCCCTGTTGTGCGCTCCATTCAGAACCAGATGGCGCGCGAGACCGTGGCGTTCGGCGATGCCGACTTCATTGCCGATTTCAGGGGCGTGGTCGCGGATCTCAAAACCATGTGGCGCTGTGACGGCGAGGTATTTGTGGTGGCGGGCAGCGGCACCCTGGCGATGGAGATGGCGATCTCCAACGTCACGAAGCGCGACGACGATGTGCTGGTCTGCAGCCACGGGTTCTTCGGCGACCGCTTCATCGACATGTGCTCGCGCAGGGGGCTGAAGGTCGACGTGCTGGCGGCGAAGTGGGGATCGGTCCCCGTGCCCGAACAGATGGACGCGAGGCTCTCCGAAAAGAAGTACGCGGCGGTTACCGTGACGCACGTGGACACGTCCACCGGCGCAATGGCTCCTCTGAAGGAGATCTGCGACATGATGAAGGCACGGCACCCCGAGGCGCTGCTGATCGTGGACGCGGTCGCCGCGGCCGGCGGGGCGGAGTCCTGGATGGACTGGGGGATCGATGTTCTGCTGACGTGCAGCCAGAAGGCGTTCGGCGTAGCGCCGGGGCTCGCCGTCCTGTGGGCGGGCAGGCGCGCCGTGGAAAGGCGCGCGGCCCTGGGGACGATCCCCGAGTCCTACGTCGACTTCGAGAAGTGGATCCCCGTCATGAACGATCCCGCCAAATACTGGGGAACTCCCCCGGTCAATATGATCTGGGCGTTGAAGGAAAGTATGCGTATCATAAAAGAGGAGGGACTGGAGGAGCGTTACGCCCGCCATGCCCGGCAGGCCGCGATTTTTGTCTCCGCCATGGAAGCGCTGGGCTTCAGGCCCGCGGCCGGGGAGGGGCACAGGGCTCCAACGCTGACGATCTTTTTCTATCCCGAGGGCTCCGGCCTCGAAGACGCGGCCTTCCGCGCGAAGCTGGCGGAGGAGGGAGTGCAGTCCGCCGGGTGCCTGGCCGGTTTTGCGGGCAGGGGGTTCCGTCTCGGACACATGGGCAATATCGACAAACACACGCTGGTGGGAACGATCGCGGCCGTCGAGCGCGCCTGTATCCGATGCGGTTACCGGGTTGCCCCCGGAAAGGGCTTGTCCGTCCTGCAGGAGGGGCTTGTCCGGGAATAGGCGTTCGGGCTTCGCTTCTGAGTTTTAAAATCATCGGAAGAGGGTTGCTTATGAAAGAAGAGTTAAAAAACAGCCTGAAATATGAAATTTTGATCGTGGACGACGAGGAAGCGAACCTCGATGTGCTCACCCGGATTCTGTCCACGGAGTACACGCCCCTGACGGCAAAATCCGGGGAGGAAGCGCTGAAGTACGTCAGTCAGGAGCCTCCTGACCTCATCCTGCTCGATATCCTCATGCCCGGCATGAACGGTTTTGACGTGCTCGCGGCGCTGAAGAGCTCCGAGGAGACGAAAAACATCCCCGTCATCATCATCACCGAGCTCAGCGACGAAGAAGCCGAGGAAAGGGGCTTTTTTCTCGGGGCGGTGGACTACATCATGAAGCCCTTTAAAAACTCGATCGTTCTGGCGAGGGTGAGGACGCACCTCCAGATTCTTCGTCAGATTCGCACGATCGAGCAGCTTGGGCTCATGGACCCGCTGACGGACATCCCGAACAGGAGAAGCTTCGACAACCACATCAGGATGGAGTGGAGAAGAAGCGTCCGGGAACAGACGCCTCTTTCCTTCCTGATGATGGACCTGGACAACTTCAAAACCTACAACGACACCTGGGGGCACCCGCAGGGCGACGCGCTGCTGAAGGCGGTCGCGCAAATTTTTGCGTCCGCCGCGCGGCGTCCATCCGACCTGGCTGCCCGAATTGGAGGAGAGGAGTTCGGGGTGCTCCTCCCGAACACCGACCTTGCGGGCGCCTGCGTGAAGGCGGAAAAAATTCGCGCGGACGTGGAGGCCCTGAGGCTGCCCCTCGTCGACGGAAGCGCCGTGACCTCCATCACGATCAGCATAGGGGTGGCCGCGATCCTGCCGACAAAGGACGACGACCTGCGATGTCTCATCGCGAGAGCGGACGAAAACCTGTACAGAGCAAAGGACGCCGGAAGGAACAGAATTTTTGGGGGAGACAAATGAGCAGGGGCACGGGGTCGCACTGGGAGTCGAACGACGCGGAAAGGCCCGTTATGGCGGAGAACCTTCAATATCATATCCGGTGCAAAAATGGAGACGTCAATAAATACGCGCTGCTGCCGGGCGATCCTGCGCGGGTGGACGTCATCGCCGGGGGGTGGACGGACTCCCGGTTCGTCGCCGACAACCGGGAGCACCGCACGTACTCGGGAACGCTGGACGGCGTGCCGGTGACCTGCTGTTCCACCGGCATGGGGGGAGGGTCCGCATCGATCGCGTTCGAGGAGCTGGCGGCCCTTGGCGCGGACACGTTCATTCGCGTGGGGTCCTGCGGGGCCATCAGCGAAGCCGTGGAGTGCGGCGACCTGATCGTCTGCTCCGGAGCGATGCGGCAGGACGGAACCAGCCCCCAGTATATCGACATCTCCTACCCCGCACTGGCGCACTACGAGGTGACGACGGCGCTGGTCGAGGCCTGCGAGCGGATGCAATTTCCCTGTCGCGTCGGCATAAGCTGCACGACGGCGTCGTTTTACTGCGGACAGGCCCGTCCGGGGCATCGCGGTTACACCCAGTCCTTTTTCGAAAAAAAGGTGGAGGACCTGAATCGCGCCGGGGTTCTGGCTTTTGAAATGGAGGCCGCCACGATTTTTACGCTTGCCGGAATCTACGGACTCAGGGCCGGGGCCGTCTTCGCGGTCGTCGCCCACCGCCTGAAAGGTAAGTTTAAATATGAAGGCGTCGATCGCAGCGTCCTCGTCGCGAACGAGGCCGTGAAAATTCTGGCGGAATGGGATGCAAAAAAGGCCTCCGGAGACAAAAAGTACTGGTTTCCCGGGCTCGTCAGCCAGGCATGACGCCGCCCGATCAGGCTGCGACCCCGCGTCGCGTAAAAATCTCGCATTACTCCAAAATTTCGATTTTGTCGATACAGACTGCTATAATATATTTAAACGAAGCGATCTCTTGCGCCGTTGACTCGCTTCCGTTAATATTATAAAAAAGTTGACAATGAGTTACAATGTGTAGTGGTAGTGTCCCTGTCGAACGGAGGCAGTTGAGGAATGGGAAATCTGACGTGGACAACTGCAGGTATGAGCCTGGTAGGAGGCTTGTTTAATGGGTGCAGCAAAAAAAAGGATAGGTGAAATTCTTCTCGAGGCAGGCAGGATTACGAAGAGCCAACTGGATGAAGCCCTGAAGACTCAGGTGAATTCCAACAACAGGCTGGGCGAGATCTTCGTCGAAAAGGGTGTTTTGACGCAACAGCAGGTGGTTGAGGCCCTGGGGCTTCAGTTTATGATGCCCGTCGTCAACGTAAACGAATATCTGACAAACGTATCGGCCATCAATGCTTTGCCGAGAGGGGTGATGGACCGTCTCGGGGTGTTCCCTCTGGAACTGCAGAACAATGGCACGGCGCTTCTGGTGGCGATCTCCGATCCTCTGAATATCCCGGCGCAGGAAGAGTTGCGTATGACATCTGCCCTCAACATCAAGCTGGCACTGGCGACAGAACAGTCCATCTATGCCGCGCTGTCGGTGATCAGTTCAGGGGGAGCGGCGCCGTCGGCGCAGGGGCGTGCGCCGGCCGCTCCATCTCCTTCAAAATCAAGGGCTCCAGCGGCATCGAAGGCTTTGCCGGCATTAAAGGCTTCGCCGGCATCAAAGACTTCGCCAGGATTAAAGGCTTCGCCAGCGGCGTCAACGGCCTCGCCGACATTAAAGGTCTCGCCGGCGCCAGCGGCTTCGCCGACG
Organism: Synergistaceae bacterium; assembly: GCA_031273365.1. Taxonomy (GTDB): domain Bacteria; phylum Synergistota; class Synergistia; order Synergistales; family Aminobacteriaceae; genus JAISSA01. Next base: position 5,705 of record JAISSA010000165.1, on the reverse strand, counting down.
CCGGCCGCTTCGATGCGGCGGGGAGCGCCCGGCGCGGCCGCGACCGGGAATGCGCCGGTTGCGCCTTCTGCACCGGGGCCGACGTTTTCCGAGGATATTCTTCCTTTTGAGGAACAGGGCGCGGAATCGTCTGCCATGCCCTCGGGCCTTCCTTCGCTCGGCGCACTCGGGCTTGGAGGGCAGGGGCCTCTGCCGACGATGGAGCCGGAACCTCCTGTCGCGTCGTCTTCGGGCTTTCCCTCGCTCGACGCCCTCGGGCACGGAGGGCAAAACGTCATGCCGACCCCCTCCGCTGCCATGCCTTCGGGCCTTCCCTCGCTCGGCGCACTCGGACTTGGAGGGCAGGGGCCGACGATGGAGCCGGCTCCTGTCGCCGCGTCGTCTTCGGGCTTTCCCTCGCTCGACGCCCTCGGGCATGGGGGGAAAAACGCCGTGCCGACGGCGGAACCGCCGGGACCTTCGCCTGAAACGATGGCTGTTTCCCCTCCCCCTGTGGGAAATTTCCAGGGCGGAACGTCTCAGTTCGTAAATCCCCCCGTGACGCCGCAGGCGGCGACGGGTTCGATGCCCCGGCAGACTTTCGTCGCTCCGATGAACGTGGCGACGGCCGTCGTTCCTGTGCATCCGGAGCCCGTGCACGTGCAGATCAGCGGCGCGACGGAAGAAAGGGGCCTTGTTCCTTCGACCCAGCAGGCCCCGGCGATGGTGGAAGACAGGGAAAAGGGCGTGGCCGTCCAGGAGGGGAGCCCGAAACGCACGATCTTCAGCATGATGAAATCCCAGCCCAAGCTGGGTGATATCCTGGTGCAGGCGGGCGTCATCAGCGAATCGCAGCTGGTGGAGGCCCTGAAAAGACAGAAGCTCACGGGCAAGCGGCTGGGAGAGATCCTCATCGCCGACGGGATTATAACGGAAATCAAGCTGGCCGAGTCGCTCTCGACGCAGCTCAAGCTTCCCATGTTTACCCTGACGCGCTACCGCCCGATGCCCGAGGCTATAAAATCGGTTCCCCGCCATGTTTCAGAACGCCTGCAGCTCATTCCTCTTTCCATTGTGGAGGGGGATCTTCTGCTTGTGGCGATGGCCAACCCGCTGGATCTTCTGGCCCAGGACGAAGTTCGAATGCTGACCGGGCGCGACCTCAAGGTCGGCATCACGACGGCCACGGAAATACAGGCCAACCTGGAGAGGCTCTACAACCTTCAGGGCAACCTCGAGGACGCCATCGTAGAGATTTACGGCGACGCGGAAATTCCCCTCGACGACGGCGTGGTGGAGGCCAAGGCGGACGACGCGCCTGTCATTCAGCTGGTCAGCAACGTCCTGGACCAGGGCGTTCGCGAGGGGGCGTCGGATATTCACGTGGAACCCTACGAAAAGAACGCGCGTATTCGTTATCGCGTGGACGGAGCTCTGTACACGGCCTTCGATTACCCGGTGGCCCTGCACGCGGCCGTCTCGGCGCGTCTGAAGATCATGGCCGGGATGGACATCGCGGAAAGAAGGCGGCCCCAGGACGGACGTATCCTGATCAAGGTCAGCGGGCGTCGTATCGACCTTCGCGTCAACTCGCTGCCCACGCTGCACGGCGAGAAGATCGTTTTGAGAATCCTGGATCAGGAAAACGCCACGGTCGGACTCGAGCGTCTGGGGCTGGAAGCCGACGATATGGAGAAAATCGACATTTTCTGCGGGACGCCCTGGGGAATTCTGCTGGTCACGGGGCCGACGGGCAGCGGAAAATCCACGACGCTCTATTCCATGCTCGAGAAGATCAATCAGCCGGACGTCAACATCGTTACGGTCGAGGATCCCGTCGAATACACGGTGGGCGGCATCAACCAGGTGCACGTCAACGAGAAGGCGGGCCTGTCGTTCGAGTCCGCGCTGCGCTCGATTTTGCGCCAGGACCCCGATAAGGTCATGGTCGGTGAAATCCGGGACCAGAAAACGGCACAGATCGCCATCAGAGCGGCGCTCACGGGGCACTTCGTTCTTTCGACTCTGCACACGAACGACGCCCCGAGCGCGGCGACGCGTATCATCGACATGGGTGTCGCGCCCTTCCTCGTTTCCGCTTCCCTTGCAGGAGTAATCGCCCAGAGGCTCGTCAAGAAGCTGTGTCCTTTCTGCAAGGAGGAATACGAGATGGATCCCAACCTGTGCGACGCCCTTCGGGTTCCCCACGGCTCCCACGCCTGGAAGGCCCGGGGGTGCAATGAATGCAGGCAGGGTTATAAGGGAAGAAAAGGCATCTATGAGATCATGATGGTGGATGACGACCTCAGAAAAATGATTTTGGAGGGCGTCAGCAATATTCAGCTTCGAACTGAAGCGATCGCAAAAGGGATGAAGACGCTTCGACAGTCAGGCATCAACACCGCTCTGGCCGGTTTTACGAGCATAGAAGAAGTCTTTGCGTCCACCCTTTAAAATTTTGTGCGGGAGGGGTCTGTTTTGCCGGCGGATTTGAAGGTCTTACTGGGCGAGGTAATAAAAAGGAGTGCGAGCGACCTGCATATCGGAGTTGGGGTACCTCCGGCGATGCGCCTTGACGGCGGTCTGAGATACGTCGAAGAGTGCGGACTTCTCACGGCATTTGACGTGGAGCAGGCTCTGAAAACGATCCTGACCAGCGAGCAGATGGAAAAATACAGGGAAACCCACGAGCTGGACTTCAGTTTTACCTACAGAACGGATAATCTGGAGGCCCGATTCAGGGGAAACTGTTACTTCGAGTCCCGAAACATGGCGGCGGCGTTTCGCCTCATTCCTCTGCAAATACGTTCTATCGACGATCTGAGCCTGCCCCCTGTTCTGAAGGACATCAGCAAGCGGCGCAGAGGTCTTTTTCTGGTTACCGGCCCCACCGGGCACGGCAAGAGCACGACGCTGGCGGCAATCCTGAATGAAATCAACAGGACGCGGTACGACCACATCATCACCATCGAGGATCCCGTCGAGTACGTCTACCGGTCGGATAAATGTCTGGTGCATCAGCGCGAGATCGGTACGGATACGGAGAGTTTTTCGGAGGGCCTGAGGCGCGCCCTGAGGCAGGACCCCGATGTTCTGCTGATCGGAGAGTTGCGGGATCTCGACACGATCAGCGCGGCCATCACGGCCTCGGAGACGGGACACCTGGTCTTTGGAACGCTGCATACGCAGGATGCCGCTCAGTCCATCGATCGTATCATCGACGTCTTCCCTCCGCATCATCAGACGCAAATTCGCATTCAGTTGTCGTCCGTTCTGGTGGGCATCTGTTCGCAGCAACTGATTCCGAAGGGGAAGGAGGCAGGCGGCGGCGGACGAATCTGCGTTACGGAGCTTCTGATCGCGAACCCGGCGGTTCGCAACTGCATTCGGGAGGGCAAGACCAATCAGATTAAAACCCTGATTCAGACGGGGGTAAACGTCGGCATGCACACGATGGAGCAGAGTCTTGCGGTGTTCGTCAAAAATAAAATTTTGTCGCTGGACGCCGCTCTGACCTATGCCTACGACCCCAAAGACCTTCAGCGCATCCTGCTGGAGCAGCAGGGAATGCGCTGAAAAAAGCGCCAGGCGAATCCCCGCAGACGTCGGGGGGCAGGGGGGCTCGCCCCCCGTGATGAAGGGGAGGTTATTTCATGAATTTCAGATATAAGGCACGTGCGGCGGACGGAAAAATTGTCGAAGGGCTTTTGGAAGCGGACAACCAGGGTTTGGCTCTGGACTCTCTGAGGCAAAAAGGGATGCTGCCCCTGTCGGTCAATCAGGCCAGCCGGGCGGGTTCCGCCATGATCGCCAACAAGCGCACCATGACGATTTTCGATAAGATGCAGCGCATCGGCACGGTCCCGGCCAAGACGAAGATGGTTTTCTTCCGCCAGCTCGCGACCATGATTCAGGCGGGCCTGAGCCTGACGATGGCGCTGGACATCGTGACGGAACAGGAAAAGAACCTGATCTTTCGCGACTCCGTCAACGCCGTGAAAAACGGCATCGACCAGGGCCTGCCGATGAGTCAGGTCATGAAGCAGCAGCCGGTTTTCAACTCGATGATGACGTCTCTGGTGCAGGCGGGCGAGGAGGGTGGTATTCTGGAAATCGCTCTCACCCGCGTGGCCAACCTGCTGGAAAAACAGCAGGCCCTCAAAGGCAAGATCAAGTCGGCGATGTTCTATCCTTCTTTCCTCATATCCTTTGCCATTGGCGTCGTGGTGGTCTTCGTCGCGTTCATTCTTCCCAAGTTCAAGGCGGTGTTCGACAGCATGGAGATCGAGCTTCCCGCTCTCACCCAGTTCCTGTTCGACATGGGAGACTACTTCGAGCATAACTGGCGGAAGATCGGGGTGATGGTCGTTCTTGGGGTGGTCGCCCTCGTCTGGCTCTGCAAGAGCAAAGCCACAAAGCCGCTGATGGACGTCGTCGTGCTGAAGATGCCGGTCATCAACGGTCTGGTTTTCAAGTCGGTCATGGCGCGCTCCATGCAGACTCTGGCCTCGCTGGTTTCGGCGGGCGTCCCGATTCTCCGAGGCCTCGAGATGGCCAGCGAGGTCGCCGGCAACAGCGTGATCAAAGGGGGCTTCGACAGCCTGCTCGAGGCGGCGAAACGCGGGAGCAACCTGGGGGACGCGGCAAGGGGCGCGAAGATTTTCCCCGTGCTGGTCTGCCAGATGGTCCGCATAGGCGAGGAGACGGGACACCTCGACGACATGCTGGAGAAGGTGGCGACATGGTACGACCAGGAGCTCGACGAGCAGATCAAGGCGATGACGTCCCTGATGGAACCGATCATGATCGTGTTCGTGGGCGGCATTGTCGCCGTGATCGCCATGGCGATCTTCGGCCCCATTACGTCGGCGATCTCCCAGATGGGATAATTGGCAGACAATCTTTGAGCCTCAGGCCTCATTGCATTTAGTCAAAAAGGTTCTTATGCTTATGCCTGTAGTGTCTTACAGGTCCGAAAATCCTAAGGAGGAGAGAATTTATGATGCAGGTGAGGAAAGGCTTTACTTTGGTGGAACTGTTGATTGTCATCGTTATTATCGGCATCCTGGCGTCGGCCATGATGCTTTCCAGCGGGTCGGCGACGGCCGCGGCGGAGGCGAGCACCATCGTCAGCGACCTGAGGAGCATGAAGGCGGCGTCGCTGATGCTGTACGCGGACAGCATGGACTATTTTAACGTATCTCCGGTGCCGCCGCTCAGCACCACCTATCTCAAACCGTACGTGGACAATCCCGACAAGTACAACAGCGGGGGGAACTACAAGTTTACAAAAGACGCGAGCTATAAATGGTGGGTGGGTTACAACCTCATCGGAAGGACGCCGGAAGTGAAGAACAAGCTGGAGGGCAAGGCGAAATCCATCGGACTCTTCGGCGCTGTGGGTAATCTGTCGAGCACGAATGCTTATAAGGCTACCAATGCTTCGGTCTGGATGGTAGCCCGTTAGCAACCATTCAAACTCAGGGGGACGGAGCTCGTTCGCCCCCCTGGGGCTCAGAGTCTGTCCCTTCCTCAGTTTTCCGGATGGGAAGGGTACTGGCCCCCATGAAACCATTGCCGTCAACTTAAGGACGAAACAGGTTTGCGTGCATGGTTCTCTCTTCGCAGAGTCCCCATTCTACAAAGGTTGGCCGGGAGAGAGGTATACAAAAAAGCTCAAGTCGACAGCGGTGTTCCCCCTGTTGCCAGGCAGAGTCTTTTCCTGT
>JAISSA010000078.1 GCA_031273365.1 Synergistaceae bacterium | reverse complement strand
TGAAGCTGGTGGAGGTGGTGCAGGGCCCTCACACCAGCGAGGAGACGGTTCGGCTTCTCATGGAGTTCGCGGCTTCTACGGGTAAAAGCCCTGTATGGGTGAGGCAGGAGATAGACGGTTTTCTCGCAAACCGCATTTTACGCGCCGTCAACTTCGAGGCCTTTTCCATGCTGGAAAAGGGAATCGCCAGCTTTCAGGACATCGACATCGCCGTCGAAAACGGCCTGGGTTACCCGATGGGACCATTCAGGCTGCAGGACCTGACGGGCATCGACCTCGCTTACCACACCGCCATGCGTATCCTGAACGAGACGGGGGTCAAACGCCCGGGGTTCGACATCATCCGGCAGAAGTACGAGGCCGGCGAATGGGGTCGCAAATCCGGCAAGGGGTTTTACGAGTACCCGAAAGAATGAAAGCATAGCGTTCAGGTGCCGGCGAGCGCTTTTTCGGAGAGGCGGGGGCAGACTCCGTTGCGTACGTCACTCAGGGTTTTTCAGAAGACCGGCGAGGCCGCAGGGTACTCGGCTTTGAGGAAAGGAAAAGAACACAGATGCCGCATATCTTACTGAAAAAGCAGGAAGAAATCGGATTTATTTATATTAATCGCCCTGAAGTTCGCAATGTTTTGAACCAGGAAATTTGGCGGGAGGTGCGTGATGCTTTCGTCGCCCATGACGAAGACCCCGAGGTCAGGGTCATCATCATTACGGGCACGGGGGACAAGGCGTTTGTGTCCGGCTCCGACCTGAATTATCTGAAAGCCAGAACCAAATTGCAGACGCTGGACAGGGAAACCCCCCTGATTTTGAATCAGATCGAGGCGATCCGTAAACCCACGATCGCGGCCGTCAACGGCTATGCGCTGGGCGGCGGGTGTGAACTTGCCATGGCGTGCGATATCCGTATCGCCAGCGAGCGCGCCAAGTTGGGCCAGACCGAGATCAACGTCGGCATCATCCCGGGGGCGGGAGGCACCCAGCGCCTGACCCGCCTGGTGGGAGTGGGGAAAAGCCTGGAGCTTGTGCTGACGGGAGGCATCGTGGATGCGGAGGAGGCGCTGCGCATCGGCCTGGTGAACAGAGTCGTTCCGCACGAAAGCCTTATGGACGAGGCCATCGCCATGGCAGCTCAGATCAGGGCCAAAAGCCCTATCATCGCGAGACTGGCCAAGGCAGCGATCAAATCCGGCATCGCCACCGACATGAACACGGCACTCCTGCTGGAAAGTCTGTATCAGACCATCGCGTTCAGCACTGCCGACCATGACGAGGGCATCGACGCCTTTCTGGAAAAACGGCCTCCCCGCTTTACGGGGGAGTGAGCGAGGAAGCGGGAATCGTTTCATGACGCACGAAAAAACAGAGAGCCGTTCGTGGTCGCGTTCATAGTTAAAGATTTAAAGATTCGATGGCGGGAGCCGGATGGAGGGAAAGGTTTTTGATGCATTATGTAGATTTCCTGGGGAACATGCGTCATGAAAAAAAAGGAGTGCGCTCCGGCTTTCTTTACGGCACGAAAAGACTGAAAAGTTTATCCACATCGCAGGGTGAAAATGTCGTAGTGCTCGGAACAGGTGAAAACAGTTTCGCGTGTACCCACCTTCTCAAAGACCACAATATCGAGGTAGCCGCGTATTGCGATAATTACGCTCCGCTTGTTGGCAGGACTTTTATGGGCAAAAAAATTTTATCCCCTTTCGATGTTTTCTCCAGGAAAAACAATCATGTCCTCGTCGCCATCGACAGCGAAAATTTCGACGCCGTAACGGATCAGATGAGCCACAATAAAGCAGAAAACGTCAGCTATTTTTTCCACAGGAACACGAGCGTCGATTTTGAGGAGCCTCAGACGCGGGAGCTTGTATTGACCGCTCTCAACTGCCTCATCAATAATGAGTACGACAAACGCATTCATCAGAATGCTCCTCTGGGCATTACGTTTCGACTGATGCCGGGACTGGAATGGTGGCGCGATGTCTTTTACTGGCTTTGTGACGATTTGAAAGCTCAGGACGATCATTTTAAAGTTCTGGATATCGGGCCGGGATTTGGCTTTGTTTCGCTTCTCGTTAAATTGCTTCGCCCCGACTGCGATTTGGACTGGCTTTGCCTTTCAATAGAGGAGCGAACCGAAAAGTCTTTTATCGATTCCGGGAAGAAGCTCTATCCCGTGACGCAACACTATGGGGTGATCGAAGACCCTGATTTCCGCTTAAAGCAAAAATATGACGTCATCATTATGACGGAGGTCTTCGAACATTTCGCGACCGCCCCTGTACCCACATTGACAAGGATAACCGAGCTCCTGAATAAAAACGGGAGGATATACCTCTCCACACCCAACTGGGAAAAGGCCAACCTGTACCGTTCGTGGAAGGACATGCCCCCTTTTCAGGGCGACAGAAACGAGTATTACGCTCAAAATAAAAGCCGGATAAAATGGATGGATTTGAATTTAAAACACGCCTACCTGTACGAAAAGCCCGAGTTGCTGGAGATTTTTGCTTTATGTAATCTAAAGGTGGAGAGGTTCACCGTTAACGACTGTAATAACTTCAATATTCTTCTGGAAAAGAAGTAATACAGTTCCACGCGGGTCGTAGTGGAGGGGAAGTGCCCTCCCGGCCTTTACCTGAAGCAACTGTACAGTCATGAATTCCGATTTGAAATCGTAAAGGAGGGATCCACATGTCAGCAGCTACCAGGAAAAGTTACATCCACGTTGCCATCGCCGTTGTTCTTTTTCTCCTCATAAGAATTTTTCTCAAGGAGGGCAATGGCCTTACGGACAAAGGCGTCACAGTTCTGGCTCTGTTCCTGAGCACCATCTGGCTTTGGATATTCGTCGGGGTCGACTGGACGTCTTTGCTGGTGCCGGGTATCCTGATCATGACGGGCGTCATGTCGCAAACCACGGCGTTGGCGGTGTCCTTTGGAAATTTCTGCTTCGCTTATGTTCTGGCGACGATGCTGATCAACGTGGCGCTGGAGTCCACCGGAGTTATCCAGCAAATCGCCACATGGTTCATTTCCAGAAACATCTGCCGGGGACGTCCATGGGTATTTTTGGGCTTATTCCTGTTTTCGTGCGTCTTTGTAGAATTTTTCCTCGATTGCGTGCCCGTAACTCTCATTTACCTGTCCATGGTGGACGGCATCTGCGAGAAGCTCGGGTATGAAAAAGGCTCTAAATTTGGTCAGGCCCTTGTACTGGCTATCTTATGGCTGGTGGTCATCCCCTACGGTTCGACGCCGATCTCTCACCCGGGCGCCGTGCTCATTGTGGGTTTTCTCAACAGCATCAATATCTCCGTTTCCTTTGCCCAGTACATGGCACTGGGCGTACCGTTCTCTCTCGTGGCTTTTGTTCTGACCATGCTGATCCTGAAAATTCTGGTCAGGCCGGATTTTTCCAAATTTGTGCAATACGATCCCGATGAGATGAAAAAGCAACTCAAGCCGCTGACTTTGAAGGCCAAAATTTCCGTGGGCGTGTTCTTCGGCGTCGTCCTCATCTGGCTCATGCCGGACATTTTGAGTTCGATCGCGCCGGCGGCTTCCGCGTATTTCAAGAACACGGTTTCCCTTGTGGCGCCTCCCATCCTGGGCGTAGCGATACTGGCCATCATCCGTATCGGGGATGAACCGATCCTCGACCTGAGAAAAGACCTCTATAAGATTCCCATCCCGACGCTCATTTTCATCGTGGGCATCCAGGCGTTCGCCAGCGGCCTCACCAATCCGGAGATCGGCGTCAGTACCTACCTGGGCAACCTCTTCAGCCCTCTGGCGCAAAGCGTGTCTTCAGATATGCTGATGTGGATAGCCATGCTCCTGGCCGTTATTTTGACGCAGTTTATGTCCAATATTGTCGTTATAAACCTGATATGGGCGGCATTTCTTCCGGTGTTCCAGAACCTCAACGCAGGCGGCAGCAACATAAACATCGCCGCATTTGGCGTCATTCTGGTTCTTACCGCGAATACGGCGTTCATATTCCCTTCGTCGTATGTGTGCGCGCCCATGTGCTATACCTCCGGCTATCTCGAGGTCAAAGACGGAATAAAATTTGGAACACCGGCAGTCATCGCGCTTTACCTTGTGCTGATGTATATCTTCCTGCCGATAGCGAACGTGATTCTTTAAGAAAAGACCGGTTCAGAGAAGGGTCGAGCTCTTCTCTGAACCGGTGGGGGAGGAAATCATGAGTTTTAAAAAAGACAGTGCGACCTACACGATTACGCCGATGTACTATGGCCGCTTTCCCTCCTACGAGAAATCTACCTTGCAGATGATGACGGGCCAGGGCGTCAAAGTCGACAGCCCCTCGATAGGCTTTCTGCTGAAGGGCAACAACAGGAACATCGTGGTGGACACCGGCCCCGGCCCTCAGGAGGAAATGGGGCGCCTGCATCCGACGCTGGAAATCGATTTTCCAAAAGAAGCCAACGTCGTCGCCGCGCTCGCGGCTGAGGGGCTCCAGCCTCAGGACATTGACTATCTGATATTTACGCATCTGCACTGGGATCATTGCTGGAACGGTGAAAAATTCCCCGGCAAAACGTTCTATGTTCAGAAGTCGGAGGTCATCTACGCCCTGGATCCTCTCGAATTGCACGCCAATGTCTACGAAGCGCCGAAAGCGGGGATGACTCCCGCCTGGCTCAGAGTCGTCCAGCAGCTGAAGATGATCGACGGCGACGTGGACATCGACGATGGACTCAGGCTCCTGCTGACGCCCGGCCACACTCCTGGCGGGCAGTGCGTGCTGGTCAACACGACGGACGGCCCCTGCCTGCTTGCCGGAGACACAGTAATGCAGTATGAAAACTGGGAAGGAAATGGCACTCAAAAGCACCTGTTTTCAGCGGCGCATGTGAATTTGCTTGACTTTGACGCCTCGCTGAAAAAAATCGAGGCGTTGAACGCCTTTATATTGCCGAGCCATGACTATAAAGTGCTCGAAAATAAAACATACCCGGTAAAAGGGAAGTAGACGAGGAAAATAAAATGGACGTCGACAAAGTTGCGTGGTGGGATGACGCTGTCGTGGGAGACAAAAGGGTTACGCATGGCAGAACCGTCACGGAGACCGATCTTATTACGCTTTGCAGCCTGACGGGAGTCTACGACCCCCTGCACTGCGATGCCGAGTACGCCAGAACCACTGTTTATGGTCAACGGGTTGTCAACGGCATCATGAGCTTCTGCCTCGCCGAGGGACTTCGCGGCGGCATGATCTGGTACAACGGCGATAACTTTCGTGGACCGAGTCTCATTGGTTTTTTGGGAATCAACAACGTGACGTTCAACAACCCGTTGTTCATCGGCGACACCGTCCACTCCGAGACCACCATTATCGCAAAGAAGGCGACCAGTAAAGCCGGCCGCGGCACCATCACCTTTCTGGATCAACTGATCAAGCAGACAGGTGATGTTGTCGCCTGCTGGGAACGCACAACTCTTTATAAAATGCGTCCCGTTTGAACGAAGAGATCCCTGCGCACGGCGTTGACCTGTCGTCGGAATAAGGAGTGAAATCCTGTGGCTCAAATACTGGAAGGATACAAGGTGATCGACATCTCGCGGTTTATCGCGGGCCCATATTGTACGATGCTGCTGGGCGACATGGGTGCGGACGTCATTAAAGTGGAAAAACCCCAGGGTGACGAAAACAGATTGATGAAACCCGCGATTGACGATCTCAGTACTTACTTTATGGTCAGTAATCGCAACAAGCGTTCTCTGACGTTGAATTTAAAGGACCCGCGCGGCAAAAAGATCCTCCTCGGCATACTTGAGAACGCCGACGTGGTGGTGGAAAATTTCCGTCCCGGCGTGATGGAACGGCTGGGGTTTGGTTTTGAGGCCCTTCGCAAAATCAATCCCAAAATCGTCATGACGTCCATTTCGGGATTCGGCCAGGATGGACCCCATGCTCAGCGCCCGGCGTTCGATTCGATCGCACAGGCAATCGGTGGCCTGATGGGAATAACCGGCGAGGACAAGCCTGTTTTGTCCGGAACGTGGGTCGGCGATTACAGCGCGGGGCTTTATGCCGCGTTCGGCACTGTCCTGGCCCTGCTCCATCGTGAACACACCGGCATGGGGCAGCATCTGGACATTGCGTTACTCGACTCGATCATTTCCTGGTTGAGGACTGCGGTACCCGACTTTTTGCTGTTTGGTAAAAAACACGTCCGCAATGGCGGGCGCGATGCCTATCATTGCCCGATCGGTACTTTTCAGACAAGCGACGGGTATATCTTCATCACGGCCGCCACGCAGGAGCAATATGCCGGGGTCGCCAGAGCGGCGGGGCATCCCGAGTGGATCGACGATCCCCGTTTTGCGACGGAACTCGCGCGCCTTGCCAACTCATCCGAGGTCAATCGACTGGTCGCCGGGTGGACGACGTCCCTGACGGCGGAAGAGGCCCTCAGCGCGCTCATGAGTGCGGACGTCCCGTGTGCGCCTATCAACGACATCGAACAGGTGCTTGCGAATCCGCAGGTTCAGCATCGCGAGAATGTCATATGGACAAAATGCCATACCGGCCAGGATATTCCGTTGCCCGGCATTCCCCTCAAATTCAGCGATACGCCTGGCAGTGTCCGCATGCCGCCCCCGAAAATCGGTGATTATAATGAGGAATTCTATATGGGCAGCCTGGGTCTGTCCAGGGAAGAAATGGAAAAACTCGGCAAAGAAGGCGTGATTTGAGGAGAGCAGGAGGGAAACGACATGACTGAAACGGTAGTGGTGTCCGCGTCGCGTACGCCCATCGGCAGCATGGGTGGAACCCTGGCGGACGTGCAGCCCGAGGTTCTTTTGCAGACGGCCCTGGAAGGCGCATTGAAGAAAAGCGGCGTTGGGAAGGAGGCGCTCAGCGAGGTGATCTGCGGTCAGACCAAGCAGTCGGCGGACCAGCCCAACATCGCGCGTGTCGCCTCGCTTATGGCGGGATTTCCCGAGGAGATTCCGGCCTTCACCGTTCATCGGCAGTGCGCTTCCGGTATGCAGGCGATCTTATCGGGGATGCAGCAAATTCAATGCGGTTATTCGCATACGGTGCTCTCTGGCGGTGTGGAGAGCATGAGCACCGCGCCCTTTTATCTTCGAGGAGCGCGTTTTGGCCTGGGAAACGGTAATGCCGTGCTGGTGGACCCCAACACGGAGAGCCAGCCCAGGAGTCAGCCCGCCGATATTTACGGGGTGTTCAACATGATCAGTACGGCCGATAACGTGGCGCGTCAGTTCCACGTAACCCGTCAGGACTGCGACGAATTTGCTCTGGCGAGCCAGCAAAAGGCGGTCGCGGCGATAGACGCAGGGCGTTTTCGGGAGGAGATCGCGCCGGTTCGCGTCCCCCGGCGGAAAGGCGACCCCCTGCTGTTCGAGGTCGACGAGTACCCCAAACGGGATACGAGCCTCGGGAAGATGGTAAAGCTGAAGCCCGTCTTCGAAGGAGGCGTCACCACCGCCGGCAACGCGTCAGGCCGGAACGACGGAGCTGCGGCCCTTCTGCTCATGAGCAGAGAGCAGGCCGCGCGGCTCGGGGTCAGGCCGATAGCGCGCATTCTTGGCGCAACGGCCGTGGGCGTTCCCCCTCAGATCATGGGCATCGGGCCTGTCGCCGCCACAAAAAAACTTCTGCAGGTTCTGGAGCCCCTGGGCATCGGCCTGGCGGACTTCGGCCTCATCGAACTCAACGAGGCGTTCGCCGCACAGTCGGTGGCCTGCATACGGGAACTGGGGCTGGAGCCCGAACGCGTAAACGTCAACGGCGGGGCCATTGCCCTTGGGCACCCTCTGGGCTGTTCCGGCGCGCGCATCTGCGTCACCCTGCTGCACGAAATGCAAAGGCGCGACGTGCGATACGGCCTCGCCACCATCTGCGTGGCGGGCGGACTGGGAATGTCCATGGCTTTCGAAAAGAGAGATCGATCATGAGCGGAATTCTGGAGGGAATCAGGGTCATCGACCTGTCGCGCTTTGTTGCCGGCCCTCATTGCACGCAACTCCTGGGGGACATGGGCGCGGATGTCATCAAGGTGGAAAAGCTCGACGGCGACGATGGGCGTCATATGAAGCCGGCCATCGCGGACATCAGTACATATTTTATGATCAACAACCGCAACAAGCGCTCTATTACTCTGGATTTTAAAAATCCGGAGGGACGGAAAATTTTATTGGACCTTATCAGGAAAAGCGACGTGCTGGTTGAAAATTTTCGCCCCGGGGTGATGGAAAAGATGGGATTGGGCTACAGCTCTCTCAAAGAGCTGAACTCAGGGCTGATCATGGCCTCCATCAGCGGCTTCGGCCAGGATGGCCCCTACGCCGGACGCCCGGCCTTCGATTCGGTGGTGCAGGCTATGGGAGGTCTGATGGACCTGACCGGCGACAACGATCCGGTCCTGTGCGGAACGTGGGTTGGGGACTACAGCTCCGGTCTCACCGCGGCCTATGGCATTGCGCTTGCGCTCTACCAGCGCGAAAAAACCGGCGTGGGACAGTATATGGACGTTGCCATGCTGGATTGCGTTTTCGCCTGGATCCGCAGTTCGATGCCGGATTACCTGCTGTTTGGCAAGCGGCATCAGCGCCAGGGGGCACGTGATCTTTATCGCTGCCCGGTCGGCACTTTTAAGACGAAGGACGGTTTCATCTACGTCTCCGCAGTCACTCAGCAGCAGTTTGAAAATTTTACCGTAGCGGTAGGACACCCCGAGTGGGGGCAGGATCCGCGGTTCCACGAGGAGTCGGCTCGCCTGAAGAATTCCGGAGAACTCAACGCTCTGCTCAGCAGTTGCACTGAACTCCATACCAGCGAAGAGATCACGGAGATGATGATCAGGGCGGATGTCCCCTGCGCGCCCGTCAACAACATCGAGCAGGTGCTCATGAATCCCCAGTTGAAACATCGCCGTCAGATACGCAAGGTCAAAATTCACACGGGGGACGAGATTCCCACCACGGGCGTCGTCATCCGGTTTCAGGATAACCCGGGAGATGTCCGGCTTCCGCCTCCCGGCACAGGGGAACACAATAAAGAAGTTTACTGTGGTGAGCTGGGTTTTACAGAAGCGGAGCTGGAACAATTGCGAGAGAAAGGCATTATATAGGCATTGTGTAGACATTGTATTAGGAGGATTCTGTCAGGAAGAGCCGCAAAGCTCTTCCCCCTGAAAATTAAAAGGAGGTTTTACGATGGATGCGGACAGGATAGCCTGGTGGGAGGATGCGGTTGTCGGCGACAGGCGGGTCACCCACGCCAGAACCGTTACGGAGGCCGATGTCGTTACCCTGTGTGGACTGACGGGCAGCTACGAGCCCCTGCACTGTGACGAGGAGTACGCCAAAACCACCGTTTACGGCAGGCGCGTCGTCAACGGTCTCATGAACCTCTGTATCGGAGAGGGACTGCGCGGCAATATGGTGTGGTACAACGGCGATAATTTCCGGGGACCCAGCCTGATCGGTTTTCTTGGGCTCAACAACGCCCGCTTTACAAACCCTCTGTTTATCGGCGACACGATCCATGTGGAGACAAGCATCCTCTCCAAAAAAGAGACCAGCAAACCCGGTCGCGGCACGATCACCTTCCTGGATCAGGTCTTCAAACAGGATGGCTCGATCGTTGCGGAGTGGGAGCGCACCTCTTTGTATAAAAAGCGCCCCGTAGCATGAAATAAAGATATGGACGACAGGAGAGATTAAGGATGCAAAAGTTGCGTTATCATCTCATGTTTTGTGTGCTGTTCTCAATTTTGCTCATAACCTGCGGCGAGGCCCTGGCGGCTGAAGCGGAGAAATACAGGGTGGAGATGTACACGGTGGGAGAAGCGACCGTTTGGGCCATTGCCGACTCGACGGGCGACAGGGAGAGGACGGTCTTCCCGAGCGCGGACCCCGGTGTACTGGATGAATACATGCCCTCGGGCGGAAGTCCGTCGGCTATCATGGCCTTTCTGGTGAAGACGGAGAACGAGACGCTGCTGGTCGACACGGGATTCGGCGCGCTGTCGGGCAGCAATGCAAGTCAGCTGATGGGAGGGTTGGCTCAGGTTGGCGTTACCCCGGAAGGTATAACGCTGGTTCTGTTGACCCACATGCACACGGATCACGTTGGAGGTTTGATCTGGGACAGTAAAAAGGCGTTTCCGGCGGCTCGTGTGCTGTCCAGCCGGACTGAACGCGATTTTTGGCTCGACGAAAAGCTGTTGGATCGCTTCCCGGACCGCAGGGTCAACCTGGAAATGGTGCGCAATACCTTCAGCATGTATGGCGACGCGATGCAGGTTTTCGAGTACGGCGACGCCGTAGCGCCGGGCATCACGGCGCTGGATTCGCACGGCCACACCCCCGGGCATACGTCGTTTCTGCTGGAGTCCAAAGGCGAGCGGATGCTTTTCTGGGGTGACCTCATTCACGCAGCGGCGCTGCAATTCCCCAACCCCGACATCAACGCGGTGTACGATATGAACCCCGAGGACGCCGCGGCGGCCCGCGCGAACTTCATGGAAAAAGCGGCGGTGGAGAAGTTCCTCATTGCCGGTGCGCACCTGCCGTTCCCTGGCGTTGGCACGGTTGAGAAAGCCGACAGAGGCTACGTGTATCGCAGCCGTTAAGCCGGCTTTATTGGCGCAGCAGCGAGGATCGCATTGAACGGCGACAAAAATCATATAAAGGAGAATTCAAAATGAAAAAAACCGTGAAGTTTGCCTTAGCGCTTTCTGTGGCGCTGACGTTGGTCATGGGCTCTTTTGTTGGCGTAACCCGCGTCGATGCCGCTCCCGCAAAACCCGTCAACCTGGTTATCTGCTCGAGCGCGGCCGGAGGCGCTTCTTATTACCTCGCCACCGGGTTGACGAAGATCGTTTCCGAGAAAATACCGGGCTATACCATGACCAACGAGTCCACCAGCGGCTCCGGTCCCGAAAACGGCCAGTTCGTCACCGACAGGCCCGAAGATACCTTTGGTATGCTCAATACCGATACCATGAAATCTGCCCTGCTGGGTTTGCAGGATCGAGGCTTCAGGAAGCCCCTGCCCGATCTTCGTCTGGCGATGGTGGGCCATATGCAGTATGTCTATCCCATAGTCCTTCGCAGCAGCGGCATTCAGGGCTTTGCCGACCTCAAGGGCAAAAAGATCGCGCTGCCTCCCAAAGGGCAGGGCGCTTATTACCAGATGCTGATCATTCTGGAGTCCTATGGACTCAAAGAGGGCGCCGACTATCGGGCCATCGCGATGACCAACGCGGAGGCGGGAGACGCGCTCAAGGACGGCACTGTGGACTGTGCTGTAGTCTCCGGTTCCATTCCGCAGGCAACGGCGTCCGACCTTGATGTGACGCAGAACATTCATTTTCTCTCCCTCGATCAGGAGCACGCCCAAAGCATCGTTGCCCAATATCCGCAGTACGGCATTGGAACGATTCCCGGCAATTCCTATAAAGATGAGCCCAACGACACGCTGTCGCTGACCCTCAGTATCGTTATCATTTGCAACGCCACCATGGACGAGGAAATCGTCTATAACGTGGTCAAAACCATATGCGAAAACTCCGAAGAAATGCGGGTCATCCACGCCAACGGCCCCGAGTACAGCGCTCCTTCCTCGAAGGCGATCTATGAAAACGGTTCGTTGCCGTTTCACCCTGGCGCACTCAGGTATTTTGATGAGCTCTGGAAAAAATAACCCCCTCGGGAGTGAAGGAAGGGGTGCTGTTTCCTGTTGAACTCCCCTGACCTGAGAGAGGCTGAATCACGAAGCTCCGTAACCGTTCAGGCTCAGGGGAGCGGAGTTCGCCCCTGAGCTTCAATCGGCCTTTTGAGTCTATCTTATAATGAAACGAAGGAGAGACATGCATGAGTCTCAACGCATCTGCCGAAGAATTGACTGCGCTGGATAAATTCAAGGTGTATATCGACAAAGCGGCAACCGTTTTTGCAGTTGGTATGAGCACTTTTCACATCGTTACAGCCAGCCTGGGATCCCTGCCAACCATGCAGCAACGTTCGGTTCACCTGGGTTTTGTTCTGGTGCTGATATTTTGTCAAAAGGCCACAGCCAGGAAATCCAGCTGGCTTTCGACGATAATGATGCTCCTTTGCGTTGTTTTTTCAATTCTGGAGACCTTTTATGTTCTCAGGAATTATGAAGATATGGCATTGTACTCGGCCTCCCCGGAGTTCACCGATCTCCTCTTTGGAGGATTTCTGCTGGCAGCCGCAATCTACTGCACTTATCTGAGAATCGGTGCGGCAATGCCCGTTATTGCCAGTATTTTCATCGCCTATGCTCTCACCGGAAACTATATGCCTGCGTTGATAGCCCACCGGGGATACAGCCTGACCCGCATTATCTCCCAGAGCTTTATGTCGACCGAGGGTATTTACAGTTCGGTGCTGGGTATTTCAGCCACCTACATTTTCCTGTTCATTCTTTTTGGATCGCTGCTGGAGTACTCCGGCGCGGCAAATTTTTTCATCGACCTGGCGCTGGCGCTCTTCGGGAAAAAACGGGGCGGCAGCGCCAAAGTAGCGACCGTTGCGAGTTGTCTTTTCGGCATGGTTTCAGGCAGCGCGACGGCCAATATCATGGCCATAGGCCCTTTGACGATGCCCATGATGGAGCAGGAAGGATACCCCAAACGGTTTGGAGGAGCGATTCTCTCGGTTGCGGGAACCGGTGGGCAGCTGATGCCCCCCATCATGGGGGCCGCGGCTTTCCTGATCGCCGAGACGCTGGGCATACCCTACATCAGGGTGGCGCTGGCCGCGTTTATTCCCGGGTTCCTCTATTACGCCACTCTGTGGTTCATTATCGACATTCGATCGAACAGGGAAAAAATTACAGAACTTCCGGACGAGCTCATTCCTGACTGGAAGGTCGTCGTAAAAAATGGGTTTTATCTGAGCTTTCCCTTTTTATTGCTTGTTTACTTTATGGCAGTGCTCTACTGGTCGCCGATCAAATCCGGTTTCTGGGCGATTATCGCGTTGATTGTCGTTTCCTGGGTAAAAAAAGAAACCCGCATAGGGCCCAAAAAACTCGCCGTCGCCTTTAAGCGCGCAGCCTACGATTCGCTCAGCGTCGCGGTGGTGTGCTCCCTGGCAGGCGTTATCACGGGGATGCTTTCGCTGACCGGCCTGGGGATCCGGTTTTCTACGCTCCTGGTCGTGCTCTCGGGCGGCAACATGATCGTCCTGATGGTGCTTACCGCTGTCGCCGGCATTATTCTCGGCATGGGGATGGGAACCACCTCGGTTTATATCATCTTAGCCGTGATGGTCGCGCCGGCGATGATCAGCAGGGGGATCAACCCTCTGGCGGCACATCTTTTCGTGTTTTATTTCGGCCTGCTGTCCGGAATTACGCCGCCGGTCGCTCTGGCCTCCTATGCTGCGGCCGGCGTGGCGAAGGATCAACCCATGCCTCTGGGGTTTATGGCATGGAAAATGGGGCTCTCAGGATATATTTTGCCCTTCATGTTTGTGTACAACAATGACCTGTTATTCATGGGGACGCTCCCCGACGTCGTCAAATGCGTCGTCACCAGCAGCATTGGCATTTTTGCGTTGAGCTGCTCCGTGGAAGGGTTCTTTAAAATGCCCCTCAATATCGTGCACAGGGCGGCTTTGTTTATCGGCGCGCTCTGCCTCATTGACGCGGGGTTCTTCACCGACGTCATCGGCCTGGCGCTTGTGCTGGGGGTTCTGGTCCCCAATCATCTGGCTGACAGAAGACAGGCGGCGTAAAACTATTAAGGAGGAGAAACTTTCATCATGCCGGAGACAGGTCACAATGTCGAAAAGATACTTTCTCCAAAGAGCATCGCTCTGATCGGCGTTTCCGGAGACGCCGGCAGGGCGACCTATACCGGCGCCACGGGCGTGCTGTCGAATCTCATCAAATTTGGCTACAAAGGCAGACTTTATCCCGTCAATCCCAAATATGACAGCGTCATGGAGCACAAAAGCTACGCGTCTCTCGATGCCCTGCCGGAGGCGCCGGACCTGCTCGTTATTGGCGTTGCCAGTACGCAGGTGTTGGCCATTCTCGAGCAGGCGGCGAAAAAGGGCGTCGGTGGATGCGTGGTGATTTCTTCGGGCTTTGGAGAAAACGAAGATGCGGAAAGCCGACAGCTCCAGAAGAGGATGGTCCGGCTTTCTCAGGAAAGCGGCATCCGTATTTTAGGTCCCAACTGCCTCGGCATCGCAAATATATATGACGATACGATAGCCATTTCCATCAACGCGCTTTCAGCAGGGCCAATTCTCCCCGGCAGCGTCGCTCTGGTTTCGCAAAGCGGCGCTCTGGCGAGTACCTGGATGATTCGAGCCCGGGACAGGGGTTTTGGATACAGCTACGTAATTTCCTCGGGCAACAACGCCGACCTTGACCTCCCTGATTTTATTCATTATTTGGTCAATGACCCCCACACCAAAGTGATCGCCGCTTATCTGGAGGGCATCGGGAATCCTGAAAAATTCAGGGAAGCCGCCCGTCTTTGTCAGGAAAAGGGCAAGCCTCTGGTCGTCTATAAGGTGGGACGATCCGAAAAAGGGGCGCAGGCTGCCCAGGCGCATACAGGCTCCATTGCGGGTTCAGGCGTCGTCGTCGATGCCCTGTTCGAAAAATGCCACGTGGTGAGCGTGGACTCCATCGATCGATTCCTGGATATCCCGCAGGCTCTGTCTCTGACGAAGGCGTACGCTGTCGGAACCCGCATGGGAGTGATGAGCATCTCCGGCGGTGCGGGCGGCATCATTTCGGACGTTATGGAGGAGCTCCGCATGGAAATCCCCGACTTCGCTCCTGAAACAGTCTCGACGCTCGGGAAACTCCTGCCCTCCTTCGCCACGCTCAGGAACCCCCTGGACACCACCGCTGCGGTGATGCGTGCTCCGGCCGACCTGATCAGAATCGCGGAGGCGCTCGCGGCCGATCCGAACATCGACGCCATTTATGTTTCGCTGACGGTTACAGATCACGCCTTTGAGACGACGGTCGCCGAAGAATTTGTCAAATTTTATCAGGTGTGTAAAAAACCTCTGGCTGTGGGCTGGTTTTCAGGCAGCCTGAACCGGGAAGGCATGGTTAAACTGCAAAATGGTGGCGTTCCCTGTTTTGATGCTCCGAAGAATTCACTCTTCTATTTCAGGGTATTGGCGCAATTGGCCCGCTGGCAAAAGAGCCCTGCCCGGACTTCAGAACCGGCGCTTCCGACGCCGGATCTGCTCGCGGGCAGGAGCGGCGCGCTGAACGAATATGAGAGCCGGCAAATTTTAAAGGCGTACGGCATTGCGTCGGTCAGGGAAGCCAATGTTCAAAGCCTGGAGGAGGGCGAGGCTTTTGCGGAAAAGATCGGCTATCCGGTGGTTTTAAAGATCAACTCCGAGGACATTCCCCATAAATCCGACGCCGGCTGTGTCGTCGTCGACGTCAGGGACGTGACGCAACTGAGGCTGGGGTATAATGCCATAATGAAAAACGCGCTGGCGTACAGGCGGGACGCAAAACTGCAGGGCGTGCTGGTGCAGGAAATGGTGCAGAGGGCAAGGGAGTGCATCGTCGGCGTCAAATCGGACCCGCATTTCGGACCGGTAGTCATGTTCGGGCTCGGCGGCGTCTTTGTGGAACTGCTCAGGGATGTACGCTTCCGTATGGCGCCCCTTGACAGAGAGGAGGCGCTGGAAATGGTGGAAGGCATCAGGGCTTATAAAATGCTGACCGGGTACCGCGGTCAGCCCGGGGCCGACATCGAGGCGCTTGTCGACGCCCTCGTAAAGGTCAGCCGTATGGCCTGCAGTCTGAGGGGCCGTCTTCGAGAGCTGGACATCAACCCTTTGATGGTGCTGGAGCCCGGCAGGGGCGTCAGGGTCGCCGACGCGCTGATCGTTTTAAACTGATCCCCGGAGATTGCAATTTCAGGAGATGTGTGGGTAAAATTATGGCAGGAAACGCTGTTATTGACGTAATTCGCGCACGCAGAAGCATTCGCGACTTTCAGGACCGTCAAATTGAGCGGGAACAGCTGCTTATGCTGCTGGAGGCCGCGATCTGTGCGCCTTCCGGCAGCAACAGCCAGAGCTGGCTCTTCACCGCCATTCAGAACAAGGAGGCGCTGCAGCGCCTGAATCAGTTGGTGAAAGAGGGCTTCCAGCGCTGGACACCCGACGATGATTATCCTCCAAAGCAGACCATTGGAGAGCGGGCAAAAAACGCAAACTTCAATTTTTATCATCACGCGCCCGCGTTGATTATCGCCTCCAATCGTGCAAACTATGAAAACGCGATGGCGGACTGCTCGCTCGCGCTGGAAAATATCTTTCTCACGGCGCAGTCTCTGGGACTGGGGAGCTGTTATATCAATCAATTGCGCTGGTTGCGGGACGACGGGCCACTGCGGGATTGCCTTTTTGAGCTGGGCATTCCAAAGGAGCACGTTATCTGCTCCTCCGCCGCGGTCGGGTATGCCGGACATACGCCCCCTCCGCCGGCGCGCAGGGCGAATACGATTCATATCATATCGCCCGGCGATCTGGACGTCGAGATATTCGACGCATTTCATGAAAAGGAGTTTTAACGATGGGTGAATTTATCAAACTCGAAAAAAAAGACCACATTTCCATTGTCACAATGGAGCACGCGCCGGTCAACGCCGCCAACAGGCAATTTTATCAGGAGATGACCGAAACTTTCGACGCGATCGGCGCGGACGGGAACTGCCGTGTGGCGATCCTTCGCTCTGCTTACGAAAAATACTGGTGCGCCGGCAACGACGTCAAAGATTTTGAGGGCATGACTCCCGATAACGGTCATATACGCCATCGAGTCGTTTACAATTCCTTTATCGCCGTTTATGATTGTGCCGTGCCCGTCATTGCGGCGATCGACGGCTATTGTCTGGGGACGGGGCTCGCCTACGCCTCGGTGTGCGATATTATCTTCGCTACCGGCCGCGCTGTGATTGGCGCGCCGGAGATCACCGTGGGCGTCATGGGGGCGGGGAAGTTCCTCTCGCGTATGGTGCCGCAGTTTGTGATGCGTCGCATGATCTATAACGGCGATAAAGTCTCTGCCGCGGAGCTCGAAAAATGGGGCTGCCTGCGGGTCGTTTTGCCTGCAAAACTGATGGATGTCGCAATGGAGCAGGCCAACCTCATCTCCGGCAAGTGCCCGTCCACCATGCGCCTGAACAAAGAGGCTCTCAACCGCATCGAGTTCGTGGACCTCAAAACGGGCTACGCCGTCGAGCAGAGCTATACCCGCAGGGCCTCGGCCTACGAGGATTCCAAAGAAGCCCAAAGGGCCTTTTTTGAAAAACGCGCGCCCGTCTTCAGGGGCAGGTAACGCGCGGGATACTTAAGGAGCGTCGTGGTCGATGCCAAAGGAAATTTTACCCAATATCCACCTGATTGAGGTTCCCCTGCCGGGCAACCCCCTTAAAAGCCTGAACAGCTATCTCGTCCGGGGACACGGGCGAAATTTGCTCATCGACACGGGCTTTAATCACGAAGAATGCCGTAGAGCGCTTACCGCTGCGTTGGCAGCGCTTGATGTGGATATGGACCGGACCGACATTTTCCTCACTCACATGCACTCTGACCATTGCGGACTGGCATACCACGTCGCTTCGCCAACCTCGAAAATATACATCAGCAAAAAGGATCATGCCTACATGATGCAGGTCATCTCTCCGGATGGATGGGAAAAAATCAACAATTACCTGAGCCGCTTCGGTTTTTCCGAGGCAGAAATCACGGAGAACAGACTCACCAACCCCATCCAGGAGTACGCTCCTTCGTTGGATACTGTTTATGTCACCATTGAGGATGGTTTTATGCTTGACCTGGGAGCCTACAGGCTCCAGGCGATTGAAACGCCCGGGCACACGCCCGGGCATATGTGCCTTTACGCCGGAGAACAAAAGCTGCTTTTCTGTGGCGATCATATTATCTTTGACATTTCGCCCAACATCACCTCCTGGCGGGACGAGCGGATTCCTTTGCGCCTCTATATGGAAAGCCTTGAGCATGTGCGGAAACTGGACGTCAGGACGGCCTTATCCGCACACCGACAGGCGACAGGCAGTTGCCGGAAGCGCATTGATGAGCTCCTCATACACCATCGGGCCAGGCTGCAGGAAGCCTATGAAACCGCAAAAAAACATCCTTATTCCACAGCCTATGAAATTGCGTCCGAAATGACCTGGGTGTCCTGTACAGGCTGGCAGGGTTTTTCCATATCACAAAAATGGTTTGCTGTAGGGGAAGCTATGGCCCACCTCGAATACCTCGTCGCGCAAGGCAGCATCATCCAGGAGACGGCGGGCGGACAATTCAGGTTTCTCTGAAGCGACTTCTGTGAGAAAAGAGAGCATACAATGAAAGAGCTGACCTTCGTACACCTGTTGGGCGCTGGTTGTGTTCTGCTGTTGATCATGGGGTTGGGGATCTACTCGGGGAAAAAGGTCAGGAACGTCTCGGATTTTGACGTCGGACTCAGGGACGCGGGGCCCCACATGGTCAGCGGCACGATATTGGGCACTCTGGTGGGGGGCTCCGCCACAATCGGCGTCGCGCAGCTCGCGTTCAATTACGGACTTTCCGCCTGGTTCTTTACGCTGGGCTCGGCCCTGGGATGCCTTCTGCTCGTGTTCCACACGGTTCCGGCGCGACGCAGCGGCTGTAACTCCATTCAGGAAGTGATACTCAGAGAATTTGGCAGCTCTGCCGGCATCGTTACCAGTGTGCTGGCCTCGCTGGGGCTGGTTTTCAACATCGTCTCGCAACTTCTGGCGGCTCAGGCGCTGCTTTCTACTGTCTTCCAGTTTGGCCCATGGCTCTGCGCCGCCGTAACAGCCGTGCTCTCCCTCTGCTATGTGGTGTTCGGAGGCGTCAACAGCACCGGGCTGCTGGGGATCGTCAAAATGACGCTGTTGTACGCGGGAACCCTCACCTGCGGGACTCTTGCAGTACGCATGGCAGGGGGAATCGAAGGCATCTATCGCGCCCTGCCGCACGAGCAGTATTTCAATCTTTTCGTGCGCGGCTTCAACACCGACGTCGGCAACGGACTTGCCGTGGCGCTGGGGGTTCTCTCGACCCAAACCTACTTTCAGGCAATCCTGTCCGGGAAGAGCGATCGCGCCACGAGGCAGGCCGTCCTGTCAAGCACATGTCTGATCCTGCCGATAGGCCTGTTCAGCACCTGCGTCGGCTACTATATGCGCATCCGTTTTCCAGGGCTCGACGGTCAGCACGCGTTCCCGCGTTTTGCCTTGCAGTATCTGCCTTCTTTTGGAAGCGGCATTGTTCTCGCGACGCTTTTGCTGGCCATCGTGGGGACCATTGCCGGCAACCTGCTGGGGCTCTCCACCATTCTTGTCAATAACCTCTACCACATTCTGATCGACAGGCAGGCCGACGGACGTAAGCTGTTGCTCATCTCCCGCATCCTGATCGTCTCCATTTTGATCTTTACCGCGGTTGCCGCGGTCGCCAACGCGCAAAGCGGAATTCTGACATGGAGTGTTTTGTCGATGGGGTTGCGGGCTGTCGTCACGCTGGCGCCTTTTTACGCGGCGCTGTTCTTTTCCGGCAGAGTGCATCGCGGCTTCGCCGTCGCCTCCAGCATTCTGGGAATGGTCGCGCTGATTGTCGCGCACTTCTCCACTCTGCACGTGGACGCGCTGTTTCCAGGGCTGGGAGTCAGCATCTTCGTCATATTCCTGGGCTACTGTCGCTCCTCCGGGCCGACAGTGTTCAGGAAAAAATAGGGTTCCCCTGACGGCCCCGGTCTCTGTGGTTTGGGGGGGGGGCTGCCTGCGGAACATTCCTGTGATAAAATCGACACAAAGGTTTCAGCCTGAATCGAAACGCAAATTTTTGTCGCGCATGGGAGCAAACGACATGATCGTAAAGGAAAACCAGAACACTGAATGGAAAGCTATCTGGAAAGATGAATACCTCGCCTGGATATGCGGCTTTGCCAACGCTGAAGGCGGCAAGCTCTATATTGGTTTGGACAACAAAGGAAATCCGGTAGGCCTGAAAGACAGCCGCAAGCTGTTGGAAGACCTTCCGAACAAGATCAATAACACGATGGGCATCACCGTAAACGTCAATCTTCACGATGGCGACAAAGAGTACATTGAAATCGATGTGCCGCCTCATCCCGTAGCGATCTCGTGCAAGGGGGCTTTTTACTATCGAAGCGGCGCGACGAACCAACTGCTTAGAGGTGCGGCACTGGAGGCGTTTATTTTGCGGCGCAGAGGCGTCCACTGGGATTCGTCGCCGCTTCCTCGTGTTGACATTGCGGATATTGACGAAAATGTTGTGCGAGATTTTTGCGCGAGAGCCATCAGGAAAGGCCGGCTCGATGAGACGGCCTTATCGGAATCTGTCGAAACCGTTATTGAAAAACTCAGGATGAAAAACGGCGAGTATCTGACCAACGCGGCTCTGCTCGTTTTCGGCAAAGAACTGGAACGTCTGTTCACCGGCACATACATCAAGATAGGATTCTTCGAAACAGATGCCGATTTGATCTATCAGGACATCGTAACCGGGTCGCTTTTCACTCAGGCGGACAGGACGCTCGACCTCGTATACTTCAAATATCTGAAAGCGAAAATTTCATATAAAGGCATTCAACGTATAGAACGTTATCCGTTCCCGGAGGCGGCTCTGAGAGAAGCGTTGCTCAATGCTATTGTCCATAAGGACTACAGCAGCGGCGTCCCCATTCAGATCAGCGTATATGACGACAAAATCTACATCGCGAATAACTGCCGTTTGCCGGAGTCCTGGACGGCCCAATACCTTCTGGGCAAACATTCCTCCCAACCGTTTAATCCGTCGATTGCCCATGTCTTCTACCTCGCCGGATTTATCGAGAGTTGGGGGCGCGGCATCGAGAAAATCTGCCATGCCTGCGACGAAGACGGGATTCCACGCCCGGAATATACCGTCCACCCCAACGATATTATGATAAAGTTTACCGCTCCGGAAGATAGAATCATACGCCGCAACGCCGGCTCGATAAATAGCGAACATACCCGTTCTAAATCTGTACCCCCCAGGTACCCCTCAAGTACCCCCCAGGTGTTGGCTGTTTTGCGCGCGGCCAATAATGAGACCTCCCGATCAGTATTACAGGAGGCGAGCGGATTCAGCGACCGAAAACACTTCACAGACACAATCTTCAGGCCCCTTCTTGAAAATGGCCTGCTGGAGATGACAAATCCCGAAAAACCGCGCAGTAGTAAGCAAAAATATCGTCTTACGAACCAAGGGCGCGAATTTTTGCACAACATACGCTAATCGGCCGTAATTGGACACTGTATCGATAACCCCCGGCATTGATAACCCGCTCGGTCAGAGCTGTCCGTAATAAGCGCCTGGGCCGTGTTTGCGCAAAAAATGCCTGTCCAGAAGCTCCCGCTGCATGGGCTCCCAGTCCGGTCCCGCGAGAAGCAGGCTGTGCCAGGCCATCATGGCCACCTCTTCCAGCACCGCCGCGTTATGCACGGCCAGGGACGCGTCCTCCCCCCAGGCGAAGGGGCCGTGCCCGTGCACCAGCACGGCCGGAACATCCCGGACCGGGATGCCCCGAAAACGCTCGACAATGACGGCCCCGGTCTCTCTTTCATACGCCCCGGAAATTTCTTCGGGGGTCATTTTTCGGGTGCAGGGAATCTCCCCGTAGAAGTAGTCGGCGTGGGTCGTCCCCAGAGGGGGAATCCCCCGCCCGGCCTGGGCGAAAATCGTGGCCCACCGGCTGTGGGTGTGAACGATGCCTCCAATCTCCGGAAAGGCCTGATACAGGGCCAGATGCGTGGGCGTGTCGGATGAGGGGCTGAACGCCCCCTCGATTCGCCGGCCGTCCAGGTCCACAACCACCATGCTCTCCGGCGACAGGGCCTCGTACTCGACGCCGGAGGGTTTGATGACCACCAGCCCCGACGCCCGGTCGACGCCCGAAACGTTACCCCAGGTGAAAGTCACCAGCCCCTTTTTGGGCAGGGCCGCGTTGCCCGCGTATACCTGTTCTTTGAGTTCTTCCAGCACGTCGCGTCCTCCCGTGAATGTCGATTTTGCGCATCCTGTTAAAATATATCAATATTTTACGGAAATTGCCAGCAGCCAGGCCGAACAAATCCGGCGTTGCATGACGTCAAACATCAGGCTATACTACGTCCATGATGCGCTGAATGCAGTCGGCGCAGGTCAGACAGGAGGGATCGTTAAGCGTGGATCGGGAAAGCAATCTTCATCCTTATGTGAAACTGGCGCGCCTGACCGTGGAGCGACTGCTGAAGGGCGGGGCGCTGCCTGCGTCGGGAAGCGAGGTTGACGCGGACGCCGCGCTCTGGAACATCGGGCGGGCGTGTTTCGTTTCGATCAAAACCCTGCGCGGCGACCTGCGCGGTTGCATCGGGACGATTCTTCCCGTGTCTCCGACGCTGGATCGCGAGATCGTGTCCAACGCCGTCGCGGCTTCGACGCGCGATCCGCGATTCCGCCCGATGGTCGCCTCAGAGCTCGATGCGGTCACCTTTTCCGTCGACGTGCTGAGCCTGCCGGAGCCCGTCCCGGATCGAAGCGCTCTGGACCCCGCCGTCTGGGGGGTGATCGTCTCGAAGGGCGGGCTGCGGGGCGTCCTGTTGCCCGACCTGGAGGGGGTCGACACCGTCGAGCGCCAGATCGGCATCGCGGCGCAGAAGGCGGGCATCGGGAACCTGAACGGGATCGCGATCGAGCGTTTTCGCGTGGATCGGTACAAAGAGGCTGAGTGACCTTCATGCAGACCGCGGAGGCGGGGTCGTCGTGGCAATCGATCCGGCAATCGATCCGGCAATCGATCTGAAGATCGAAGCCCGGTGGTGGGCGAAGGAAGAGAAGGGCGCGAGGTGCGGGCTCTGCTTTCACCGGTGTCTCGTTCCCGCCGGGGCGCACGGACTCTGCGGAGTGCGGGAGTACGACGGGAAAGGGAAAAATCTTTCGTCGCCGTACCTTGGCCGCTTCAGCTCCTGCGCCGTCGATCCGATCGAGAAAAAACCGCTTTACCACTGGCGTCCGGGCTCGAAAATTTTTTCACTGGGCAGCGTGGGCTGCAACATGCGCTGTCCCTTCTGTCAGAACCACGCCATCTCCCATCCCGCCGGGGGAACGGGGAGCGTGAGACTCCTGACGCTCGAGCCCGAAGAATTGGTCGCGCGCGTGCGGGACATGGGCCTGTCGGCGGTGGCCTGGACGTACAATGAACCGACGCTGCAGGCCGAGTACATCCTCCGGGCCGCGCCCCTGCTGAAGAAAGCCCGGATCGCCGTGGCGCTGGTCACGAACGGCATGTGGGGGCCGGAATTCGCCGGGGAGCTCGCTCCCCTCCTCGACGCCGCAAACGTCGACGTCAAGACGTTCGACGCCGCACAATACTCCGCGATGGGAGGCTCGCTCGACGTCGTGAGGGAAAACGTGGAAAATCTCGTGCGCGCGGGCGTGCACGTGGAACTGACCAACCTCGTCGTTCCGGGCATCAGCGACTCCCGCATCGGGTTCAGGACGATGGTGGACTGGATCGCCGGGATTGGGCCGGAAATTCCCCTCCACATCTCGCGTTATTTTCCCGCGTACAACCACTCCGCCCCGCCGACCGACGTCGCCCTGATGAGGGACTTTGCGGCCCTCGCCGGGCAAAAACTGACGCACGTGCACCTGGGCAACGTGTAGCAGGTAAAGCAGG
>JAISSA010000062.1 GCA_031273365.1 Synergistaceae bacterium | reverse complement strand
AAGGCAGGTTTTTCGATATGTCGGTATATCTCAACAACGCGGCGACGACGTGGCCCAAGCCTTCCTGCGTCGCGCGGTCGGTGGCGGACTTTATAACGAGCGGCGGAGCGAACCTTGCGAGGGGGACCGCTTCGGAGCGCGATCTGACGACGCTTTCCGTCGTCCTCGAGTGCCGTATTCTTCTTGGTCGGTTGTTTGGCGGCTTTGACGGCGGGAACCCCCGGTATGTGACGTTCTGTTCCGGCGTCACGGAGGCTCTGAACGTCGTGCTGAGGGGTTTCTGTTTGCCGGGCATGAGGGTTCTGACGTCCCGGATGGAGCACAACGCCGTCGTCAGGCCGCTGAGGGGCCTGGAGCGGAAGGGGGTCGTCGTGGAGTTTCTCGACTGCGGGCCCGACGGACGCCTTTTCCCGGAAACGGTGGAAAGGGCGCTGAACGACGGGAAGGGGGCCGACCTCGTCGTCCTCGGGCACGCCAGCAACGTCTGCGGGACGATTCAGCCGCTGGCCGGGATCGCGGCCGTCTGCCGCGCCGGGGGGGTTCCTCTGGTTGTGGACGCCGCGCAGACGGCTGGAATTTTGCCCCTGTCCGTCGCGGAGCGGGACATCGCCGCCCTGTGTTTCACGGGGCACAAGGGCCTGATGGGTCCCCAGGGGACCGGAGGGATCGTCTGGCGGCCGGACTTCGCGGAGCGCGTCGAGCCCCTGGTCGCGGGAGGGACGGGGAGTTACTCGCACGTCGAGTTTCAGCCCTCGGACATGCCGGACAAATTCGAGGCCGGGACGCCGAACCTGCCGGGGATCGCGGGGCTTTACGCGTCCGTTTCGTGGCTCGGGGAGACGGGCGTCGAAAACGTCGCCGCGCGCGAGCGGGAGCTGGGAGAGCGTCTGCTGTCGGGGCTGAGGGCCATCGACTCGGTTGTTCCCGGAGGCAGGACGACGATGGACGGGCGTCTGCCGGTGTTCTCCCTGAACTTCCGCCGGGACGCCGGGCGAGGTTTGGAGTTGCGGAATGGTTTGGAGTTTCAGAATGAATTTCTGGACAACGGCGTCCTTGCGGACCGGCTCGCCCGGGAGGGCTTCGAGACCCGCCCCGGCCTGCACTGCGCTCCCCTGGCCCACAGGGTGCTGGGCAGTTTCCCGCAGGGCAGTCTGCGCGTTTCCCCCGGATTCTTCAACACGCCGGATGAAATCGACGCGTTTTTGCGGGCGCTCGCGAGACTGACCAGGGCGATGGAAAACGGTGCAATGGAAAACGATGGAAAGGTGACGAACTGATGTACGTGCGAAGATTGACTGTCATGCCCTCCGAGGTGGCCTGCACGGGGGAGATCAAAATACGGAGCCTGCTCGACTGCCTTCAGGACACGGCCGCGCTTGCGGTGGAGGACCTCGAGGGCACGCCGGGCGACTTGATGGAGCGCGGATACGCGTGGGTGCTGCTGCGCTACGACCTGGACGTCGTGAAGCGCCTGCCGGCGATGGACGAGTCGTTCGAGGTGCGGACGCGGCACATGCCCGGGGACGGGTTTTACACCCTGCGCGTTTTCGAGGTCGACGGCCTGCCCGGCTCCGGACAGGACTCGCCTTTGACGCCTCTGGTGCGGGCGAAGACGTCGTGGCTCCTGATCGACCTCGCGGCGGGGCGGCCGGTCCGCGCGACCCGGCATCTGCCGGAAATGTTCGCCTCCGACGTCGTGCCGATCGACTCCGATTTCCGGGAGATCCCGAGGCCTCCGGAGGATTCTCCGCTGGTGAAGGAGACGTTTTTCCCCGTGCGCTTCCACGATCTGGACCCGAACATCCACGTCAACAACGCCGTTTACTTCGAGTGGGCGTATGAGGCCACGCCGCTCGACCCGATGGCGTACGGAATCCATTCGATCAGCGCGGAGTTCCGCGTCAGCGTGAAGTGGGGCGACGTGGTCCGCGTCGAGGCCCGCGAGCTGGCGGGTACGGGACCGCTTCGGGAGTTTGTCTGCACGATGTGGAGCGCCGCGGCTTCCGGTGAGGAGCAGGAGGCCGCAAAGAAGAGGGGAGAAAAGAGGGGGGAAAAGCCCCTGGCACGTTTTCGGTGCGCGTGGGAGGCGCTGCAAAGCACATGAGGATCGTCATCGTAGGGGCTGGGGAGGTCGGGTTCGCTCTGGCCGCAACCCTGTCGAAGGAGGGGCACGACGTGAACGTCGTCGAGCACAGGGAGGACCGGATACAGAGGGTGGAGAAGCTGAACGTGCGCGTCATCCAGGGCAACGGGGCGCGCCCTCAGGTGCTATACGAGGCGGGCGTCCGCAAGGGCTGCGAGGTCGATTTTCTGGTCGCCTGCACGGACCGGGACGAGGCCAACATCCTTTCCTGCTGGATCGCCAGGCACGCGGGGGTGAAGCACGTCATCGCCCGCGCGAGAGGGCTGGAGTTCACCGATTCGCCGACCTGGGGGCAGGATCTCGGCATCGACATCATGGTTTCGCCCGAGCGGTCCGTCGCCCGCGAGATTCTGGAGCTGCTGTCCGTGAGCAGCGCCGTCCACACGGCGGAGCTTCTCGGAGGGGCGGCGGGCATCTACGCCTTTCGCGTGGCGGCGGGCTCCCCGCTGATCGGGCTGTCGCTTCAGGAGTTTCGAACGCAGAACCGCGACCTCATCGCGATCGTCGTCTGCATCGGGCGCGACGGCGCGGACGACATCGTCCCCGACGGCAACACGAAGATGCTGGAAAACGACCTGTGCTACGTCGTCTCCTACCGGGAGCAGGTCTGGCGGCTGGAAAAGCTTTTTCAGCTTCACTCCTCGCGCCCGCTGAAGCGCGTGTTCATCGTGGGCGGAGGCAAGCTGGGCACTCAGGTGGCGCAGCAGCTGGAAAGCCACTATCGGGGCATAAAAATCTGTCTGTTCGACAGGGACCCCGATAAGTGCGACAGGCTGTCGACCGAGCTGGGAAGCACCAGAGTCCTGTGCGGCGAGGGGATGGACAAAACCCTGCTGGAGGAGGAGGGAATCGAGGAGGCGGACGGTTACGTCTGCGCCACGGAGTCCGACGAGGTCAACCTGATCTGCTGCGCGATCGCGAAGTCGCTGGGCGCGCACAGGTGCATCGCCGTCGTGCGTCGTCGGCTGTACCGCGAGATGTCCGACCGTATGCCCGCCGATGCCGTGGTCGATCTCAACGGGGCCCTGGCCTCGGTCATCCTGCGCTACATCCGCTACCCCGGCTACTCGAAGGCCCTGGCCGTCATCGAGAAGGTCGACGCCGAGATGCTGGAGGTCGTCATGCCCGAGGGGCACGCGATGCTGGGGATGCCCCTGTCGGAGCTCGGCCTGCCCGGAGGCGTCCTGGTGGCGCTCGTGGGACGCAGGGCGGGACGTAAGAAGGAGGTCTTCGTCCCGGACGGAACGACGCGCCTGCAGGCCGGGGACCAGGTGATTCTGTTCGCGGCCTCGTCCCGGATGCACGAGGCGGCCGAGCGGTTCGGAGGGCTCTGACGTTGAGACTGCGCCTTGTCGTGCGGGTTCTTGCGCTGGTCTCCCTGATCGTGTCCCTCTTCATGCTTTTCCCCATAGCCTGGAGCCTGGCGGACGGTGGGGACGACGTGTGGGCGTTCACCGCCTCGCTGGTCTGTGGAGTGATGGTCAGCGTCGTGCTGTTCCGGCTGAGCGGCGGCGGGGCGAACTACAGGGAGCTCGGAGTTCGCGAGGCCCTCGCCGTCGTCGTTCTGTCCTGGGTGATCGCCGTGGCCGTCGGGGCGCTGCCCTACGTGCTCACCGACGTCACGCAGACCTACACGGACGCCTTCTTCGAGACCATGTCGGGCTTCACGACGACGGGGGCCACGATCATCACCGATATCGAGGCCGCGCCGCGGGCTCTGCTGCTGTGGCGCGCCCTGACCCACTGGGTGGGAGGCATGGGGATCATCGTGCTGAGCCTCGCCGTCCTGCCCTTCCTGGGCGTCGGCGGAATGGAGCTCTACAGGGCCGAGGTTCCCGGTCCGACGCCGGAGAAGCTGACCCCGCGCGTGCAGCAGACCGCCTTTTTCCTGTGGATCATCTACGTTCTGCTCACCGTGACGGAGACGATCCTGCTGATGACGGGCGGCATGAGCTTCTTCGACGCCCTGACCCACTCCTTCTCCACGATCGCGACGGGCGGCTTTTCGACCCGCAACGCCTCGATAGCTTATTACGAGAGCGCCTATATCGAGTGGGTCGTGACGTTTTTCATGTTCGCGTCGGGGGTCAACTTCTCGCTGCACTTCCTGCTGCTGACCGGTTCTCCCCTGAAGATCGGCAGGGACGAGGAGTTTCGCCTCTACGTCGTCGTCGTCGCCCTCTCGACGCTTCTGATCGTCGCCGTTCTTCCGGCGGGTGGAGCCGGGATCGGCAGCGTGGTCCGGCAGGCTGCGTTTCAGGTCGCCAGCCTGATCAGCACGACGGGGTTCGTGAGCGCGAATTACGACGTCTGGCCCCATTTTGCCCGTTTTCTGCTGCTGATTCTGATGTGCGTGGGCGGCTGTGCGGGCTCGACCAGCGGGGGGATAAAGGTCGTCCGGATTCTGGCCCTGGCGCGCACCATTCGCCTCGAGGCGCAGAGCACTCTGCACCCGCGCGCCATCCTGAACGTGCGCGTCAACGGGGCTCTGATCCCGCGGCAGGCGCTGTCCTCCATGACGGCGTTCTTCATGCTCTACGTTATCACGCTGCTTGCGGCGACGCTGGCCGTGACGGCGTTCGGAGACGAGAGGCTGGACGTGCTGACGGCGTTTTCCGGCGTGGTCGCGTCCCTCAGCAACGTGGGGCCCGGCCTGGGCCATCTCGGCCCCGTCCAAAACTGCGCCTGGCTTCCGGACGGCGTCAAGTGGATCCTGAGCTTCTGTATGCTGGCCGGCCGGCTCGAACTGTACGCCGTCCTCCTGCTGTTTCTGCCGGACACCTGGAAAAAGTGAGCCTGTTATAATAACGGACGGTAATGCGCCAGCCCCGGGCGGGCGGACACGTTCGCGGAAACGCGTTCTTCCGTCCTCCCGGGCTTAAAATCGAGGTGGAATGAATGGAAACGAACGAACGGGAAGAGACGAAGGACGTCTGTCCGGCAGAGGTGCAGGCGACGGAAGCGAATGAGGCAAAATTGACTGAAGAAGTGAAAGAAGAAGTGAAAGAAGACGTGAAAGAAGAAGCGAAACTGGAAGTAAAATTGAACGACGTGAAAGTGGGACGCCCGGGGCCACACGGGCGAAAGGAATCGGCGGGCAGGGTCAAAAAACAGCCTCCCCGCGGCGGGGTCGTTGTTCTCGGCGCCGCTTCGTTTATCTGCGGAGCCGCCGTCATGGTGCTGGAGATGGCGGGCTCCCGGGTCGTGGCCCCCTATATGGGAACGTCGCTGATCGTGTGGACGTCGCTGATCGGCATCATCATGGCGAGCCTCAGCGCGGGGTACTGGCTGGGCGGGGTCGCGGCGGACCTGCGCCCCGAGCGGAAGCTGCTGGCCCGCGTCATCCTGCTGGCGGCCATCTTCACGGGGCTGGCGGCGCTGGTCGCGAACCCGGTCCTGTCGAGCCTCTCCTCCTCCTTCGACAACCTCTACGTCTCCTCCGTCGCGGCGGCCCTGCTGCTCTTCACCGTGCCGAACCTGCTGCTGGGCATGGTGTCTCCCTTCACCGTAAGGCTGGCCATGAAGGACGTCGGGTCCTCGGGCGCGACGGTGGGGCGATTTTCCGCGCTGTCCTCGGCGGGCAGCATCGTCGGGACGTTTCTCGGCGGGTTCGTTCTGATCTCGTTTTTCGCGTCGGGGACTATTTTGTTTCTGGTCTCCGCGACGCTGGTCTTCACGGCGCTGCTGGTCTACCGCTCCGCGTGGAAAAAGGCCGCGGCGCTTCTGGTCGTCTTCCTCGCCGCGGCCGGGGCCGTGGAGGTTTGGGGTATGCCGGGACGGCTCGTCGGCACGCATATCGAGACGCTCTACAACCATATCTGGGTGGCCGAGAACGTGCGTTCCTCGGGGCGTCGCGTGCGCGTCATGATGACCGACCCCGAGGGGGCGCAGTCCGTCATGTACACGGACAACCCCACGGAGCTGGTCAGCGACTACACGAAGTTCTACAATCTGGCGTTCCGGTTCAACCCGGAGACGAGGCGCATTCTGATGCTGGGCGGCGGGGGGTACTGCGTTCCGCGCCACGTGCTGGCCACGCGGTCGAACGTCTCGATGGACGTCGTCGAAATCGATCCCGGCATCACGGAGGCGGCGCGTCGGTATTTCTACCTGCGAAACCTTCCCGGTCTGTCCATCCGGCACGAGGACGCCCGCATCTTTTTGAACCGGGCCGCCGCGAATCCGTCGCTTCGCGGGTCGTACGACGCGATTTTCGTGGACGTCTTCGGCTCCTCGTACTCGATTCCCTTTCACCTGACGACGGTCGAGGCCGCCCGGAAGATGTACGACCTGCTTCAGCCCGGAGGGGTCCTGATCTCGAACGTGATCTCGTCGCTGGAGGGGCCCAGAAGCCTGGTCCTTCAGGGAATTTACGCCTCCCTCGCCTCGGTTTTCCCGCGGCTGCTGATCTTCCCCGCCACGCGCCCGGAGCCGGAGTTTCGC
>JAISSA010000049.1 GCA_031273365.1 Synergistaceae bacterium | reverse complement strand
GTCGCTGGACATGTCGTGGCGTCTTCTGGCGATGTTGCCGACGAGCGCCCTGACGCGAATCTCCATGGAAGACGTGGAAAAGTACATCAATCCCAACAAGCAATACATCAATCCCAACCGAAAACAGGCCGCGCCCGCGGCAGCCCCGGGAGACAACAACCCGTAAGGACGTCTGAACGTTTACAGATCGGGATCGGGCGGGGGCAGCGCGGATCGCGCCGCCGCCCGATCCGTATTTGAAACGAGCATCCGCCCCGTGCGTTCAGCTTTGCCCTGGCAGGCACGACGGTATCGGGGGGTTCCCGAGCTTAAAGGTGAAAACGATGGAATGCGTAACTGTTGCCTTTCGAGGTTTTCAGAGGTGGAGTTATAATACGGGCAGCCTGGACGCTATGAAAGATATATGGAAGACAAATGGAAGATAATGGAGGGCAGCGGGTGAACGTCGACGGCAGATCAAGCCTGTAAATCGAGCGTAAAAATCGAGCGTGGAAGACATATCAATGGGGGAAAAATGGAAAAAGAGCGTGAAATGGAAGAGGAGAGTCTGAAAATAAGAATCTTTCCCGATCCTGTCCTGAAGATGCCAACGGCTCCGGTCACGTGTTTCGACGCCCGGCTGGCTGCATTTGTCGATAAAATGCGCCTGACGATGGAGATGCACGAGGGCGCGGGTCTGGCCGCGCCGCAGGTCGGAGTTTCGCAAAAGATAGCTCTGGTCTCCTTCGAGGGGTCTCTGTACGTTCTGATCAACCCCACGCTGTTGGAGCAGGAGGGTGAACAGGAAGGAGAAGAGGGATGCCTCAGCTTCCCCGGGATATACGCCAGCGTGAAGCGTCCCGCCAGAATCAGGGTAGCGGCGCAGGACGTGACGGGGCAGGAGCGCGTCCATCAGGCCGAGGGGTTCCTGGCCCGGGCCTTTTTGCATGAAATGGACCATCTGAACGGGAAATTATTCATCGAATACCTGTCGAACCTCAAGCGCGGCATGATTCGCAAGAAGATGTACAAACGCGCCATGGGAGATGACGACTGAATGAAACTCTGGTTTGTCGGAAGCGGCTCTTTTGCCGCTCTGTGTCTGACGTACATGAGCCGGAAGCTTTTTTTCGACAAAATTGTCACGGGCTGTCCCACCACGTCCGGAAGAGGGCTTGAAAAACGCCCCTCCCGCGTGGAGGAAGCCGCGGTCCGGATGGGGCTCATCGTCGAGCGCACGGGGCCCCTGTCTCAAAACGAGGAGATTATGGAGGCGATCTCCGCCGATCCGCCGGACCTTATTTTTGTCGTCGATTTTGGGCAGCTCATAAAGGAGCCGCTGCTGAACGCCGCGCGCCACGGGTGCCTCAATATACATCCTTCCCTGCTTCCCCGCTGGCGGGGGGCCGCGCCGATCCCGCGGGCACTGATGAACGGGGATGCCGTAACGGGCGTCACCCTCTTTCGGCTGACCGAAAAGATGGACGCGGGGCCGATTCTGCGTCAGGTGGAAATACCTGTGGACATCGCCGCTACGTCAGATCAACTATATGAATCTCTGGCATTTGCGGGTAGCGAGATTGCGTGCAGAGGTGTACAATCTCTTCTCGATGGAAGTTGTCGCTTTTTAGACCAGAATTCTGAATTCGCCACATATGCCGATAAAATCAGTAAGACGGAGGCGCAAATATCGTGGACGCAAAACAGCCTTCAGATTCATAACACGGTAAGGGCATTCGCTTTTTCCTCAGGCGCTTTTGTTGTGACGGGCGGAGGGAGGCTGAAACTGTGGCGCACCCTTCCCGTCGAGGTCGCAGTTGTCGGTTCGCCGGGAGAAATTTTGTGCTTTATAGAAGGGGAACCTGTTGTGGCCTGCTCGTACGGTGCTCTGCGTTTGCAGGAAGTTCAGGCCGAGGGCAGGCGCAGGATGAGCGGCGCGGACTGGGCCTGCGGCGGGAGGCTCAGAGCAGGGGAGGTGCTGACCTGATGGAAGATGGTATTTTGGGGGACCTTGTGCACTGTTACGAATGGCCTAAAGCGATAGCGGTCACGGGCGCGCTGGGATCGGGGAAGACGGAATTCGTGCTCAACCTGGCCAGAGGCCTGAAAAAGAACGGTAAAAGGGTTACCATTGCAGACGCCGATATTATCAATCCTTATTTTTGTATCCGCCAAATCACAGAAACCCTGGAACAAGAGGGCTTTTCAATTTTAAATCCGCCAGACGCGGCAAAATGGTCCGACATGTCCATCATAAATCCCCGAATAGGCAGCGCTCTGTTTGACGCATCCAACCACCTGATTCTCGACGTCGGCGGCGACGCGGGCGGAGTTATGGCTCTGAAGCAGTTCGAGCCGGACATTCGCACAGCGGGCTACAGGCTGCTTTTGATCGTCAACGCGTATCGCCCCAAAACCGCGACGCCCGAGGGCATCGTGCGGATGGCGACGCGCATGGAGGCCCTTTGCGGCCTTAAAACGGGGAGCCTGGTCAGCAACGCGCATCTGATGGAAAGCACGACTCCGGAAGAAGTCGTCGAGGGCCTGAGCGTGGTTCTGGAGGCGGGGCGCCGCATGGGGCTTCCTGTCCTTTACGCCACGGTCCTGCCCGAACTTTACGAAGAAACGGAAAAGCTGATGAAAGAGAGGGAGTACGCAGTTCCTCTGTGGCCGATGCTGCGTTTCATGAAGCGGCCATGGGAAGGATCCGAGATGTGGTCATGACGGCGATGGAGTCATGACGATGGGGATAAAAGTGTTTTGAACGAGAGGGGCAATTTTGATGCAGCAGGATTTGGTGCGACAGGAAAGGAGTTTTTTGCGATGCCGAAAGGACGTGTAGCGGTCAGAGAGGAGTTTTGCAAAAGCTGCGGCCTTTGTGTTACGGCCTGCCCGATGAAGACCCTCAGAATATCCGATCATCTCAACCCGAAGGGACATCGTCCGGTCGAGCAGTTCAGGGAGGGATGCACGGGGTGTGCTCTGTGCGCCCGGATTTGTCCGGACGTGGCGTTGTCCGTATATCGAATCGACGGCTAGCCGCCATTTTGTCAGGAGGTGTGAACCATGGCAAGAACATTGATGAAGGGAACAGAAGCGATCGCAGAGGCCGCGATTCAGGCCGGGTGCAAATACTTTTTCGGCTATCCCATAACTCCGCAAAATGAGATTCCGGAGTATATGTCGGCCCATCTGCCCAAGGTCGGCGGGACCTATTTGCAGGCGGAAAGCGAGATTGCGTCGATCAATATGGTGATGGGAGGGGCATCGACGGGTTACAGGGTCATGACGACGTCCTCCAGCCCCGGCATTTCCCTTATGTCCGAGGGGATTTCCTACATCGCGATGGCGGAGCTTCCCTGCGTCATCATCAACATCTCCCGGGGCGGTCCCGGTCTGGGGAACATTTTGCCGGCGCAGGGCGACTACAGGCAGGCCACGAGCGGCGGCGGGCACGGCGACTACAACATCGTCGTGCTGGCCCCCGGCAACCTGCAGGAAGCCGTCAACTTCACGCAGGACGCCTTTGATCTCTCCCAGAAGTACCGTACCCCCGTCCTGGTTTTGGCCGACGGCTTCATGGGGCAGATGATGGAGGCCGTCGAGATCAGCCCGCGCAGGACGGAAGCGCCCTCGTCCAACGCGGACTGGGCCCTGGGCTGGTGGGACGAGAGGGGCGGCAGACATGCCACGATTTACAGTATGCAGCTGGATCCCGATGCTCTGGAGGCGCACGACACGCACCTGCAGGAAAAGTACGCGCGCATCAGGGCCAGCGAGGCTCGATTCGAGGCCCTCATGGTCGACGACGCCGAGCTGGTTCTCACCGCCTACGGGACGACCAGCCGCGTCTGCCGGTCGGCCATCGGCAACCTTCGCGCGGAGGGCTATAAAGTGGGGATGATACGCCCCCTGACGCTCTGGCCCTTCCCGTCGGCGGGTTACGCCGATCTGCCGAAGAGCGTGAAGGGCATTCTGGACGTGGAGATGAGCGCTGCTTTCCAGATGCTCGACGACGTGCGTCTGGCGAGCCTGTGCGATCTTCCCATCGCCACGACCGGGCGCTGGGGAGGATTTTCTCCTTCCGTGCGTCAAATCGAAGATAAATGCAAAGAGCTGCTTAAAAAGCAGGGAGGCGCTTAAAATGAGCGAAACTCAGGTTTTCGACCTGCCGAAGGTCTGGAACGCGGATGTCCATACCCATTATTGCCCGGGCTGTACGCACGGCGTAGCCCATCGTCTGGTCTGCGAGGCCATCGAAGAGCTGGGAATTCAGAGCAGAACGATAGGGATCGCTCCCGTCGGCTGCGCGGTGCTGATGCACCAGTATCTGGACCTGGACTTCATAGAGGCCGCGCACGGACGCGCTCCGGCGGTGGCCAGCGGCATAAAGGCCGTGCGTCCGGATAAAATCGTCTTTACGTACCAGGGCGACGGGGACCTCGCCTCCATCGGGATGGGCGAGATCGTCCACACGATGAACCGCAGCCTGCCCCTCACCGTCGTCTTCATCAACAACGCCATCTATGGAATGACCGGCGGACAGATGGCGCCGACGAC
Source organism: Synergistaceae bacterium (assembly GCA_031273365.1). Classification (GTDB taxonomy): domain Bacteria; phylum Synergistota; class Synergistia; order Synergistales; family Aminobacteriaceae; genus JAISSA01. The sequence continues at coordinate 9,214 of JAISSA010000049.1, read as the reverse complement.
GCTTTTGGGGCAAAAATCCACGACCAGCCCGGCCGGGCGCGACGCGAAGACGAACGGCTACCCCATTCGCATGTGCGAGATGCTGGCGACTCTGGCGGGACCCGCTTACATCGAACGTGTGGCGCTGACTCAGCCTAAATATATCATAAAGGCCAGGCAGGCCATTCTCAGGGCGTTTAAAAATCAGGTGGAGGGAAAAGGCATGTCGTTCGTCGAACTTCTCTCGACCTGCCCGACCAACTGGGGCATGCGTCCGACCGATGCCTGCAAGTGGCTTGAGGAAAACATGATGCCCTATTATCCCCTTGGCGTTTTTAAGGACTTTGCGTAAGGAGGAGAGCACTCATGGATAAGAACAGCGGAAAGAAATTTGAAATGTCCCTTATCGCGGCGGGCTTTGGAGGTCAGGGGCTGATGGTTCTGGGGCAACTGGTCGCTTACACGGGCATCGAAGAGGGGCGTTACGTCTCCTGGATTCCCTCCTACGGGCCGGAGATGCGCGGAGGGACCGCCAACTGCTGCGTCATCGTTTCCAGCGAGGAGATCGGCGCGCCGGTGGTCTCGGAGGCCGACGTCATTGTCGTGATGAACCAGCCTTCCTTCGATAAATTCAAGAACGACGTCAGACAAAACGGGATTCTGCTTTACAACAGCGATCTTGTCAAAGCCGGAGGGACACGGTCCGACATTCGGCTCATCGCTGTTCCCGCCAACACGATCGCCCTTGCGGAGGGCAGCGAGAAGGTCGCCAACATCGCGATGCTCGGAGCGGTCGTTGCCGCCTCGGGCATCGTCAGCGACAGGGATTGCGTCGAGGTCCTGAAGGAAAAACTGGGCAAAAAGAAGCCCGAGTTCCTGCCCATGAACCTCTCCATCTACGAAAAGGGCAAGGCGCTGGTCGCGTAAAAATTCCGCGGGGCATCCCTGATTTTATAATGTTACAATTGCAGGAGGGTGGAGCGATTTGGAGCGATTCCGCCTTCCTGTTTTTTATAACGGGGTCAGGGGCCTAAGGCCCCTGCGGGGCATGGGGCAGAGCCCCATGTTTTTGGTTTTTTTATATTTTCTGTCGGAGGAATGAACATGGATATTTGTGAAGTGAACCATTGCGAGGCGAAACGGCCCCTGGGGGAACGGGCGATCGACAGCCGCAGGGTCTACGGGGGACGCATTCTGAACCTGCGCGTCGACGAGGTGGAGACGAAAAACGGACGCAGGACCCTGCGCGAAGTGGTGGAACATAAGGCAGCCGTGGGCATTCTGGCGCTGACGGGAAGGGACACGCTCCTTCTGGTCCGTCAGTTTCGCTACGCGGTGGGAGAGGAGACCCTCGAGGTCTGCGCCGGACTCATGGAAGAGGGGGAGACCCCGGAGGAAACCGCTGTGCGCGAAATGCGGGAGGAATTGGGATATTCTCCCGGAAGTCTGCGCGAAATCGGACGTATTTACGCATCCCCCGGTTTTTGTACGGAGCTGCTGGCGCTCTTCCTCGCCACGAATTTGAGCGCCGCGCGCCTGCCGCAGGACGAGGACGAGGACGTCTCGGTGGAGGAGGTCCGGTACGGGGATATTCCCGACATGCTGGCGCGGGGGATGTTCCGGGACGCCAAAACCTTCGCGGCCCTGTCCTGGTTTATGGCCTGGCAGGGGCTCAGGCCTGTTTTCGGCGATTAGCGCGTAAACGTTCAGGTCCCTGACGGACGATGTGGGGTTTGAACGCTTACGGCCCCTTCACCCGCCCCTTTCCCTGCTTTCCTCCACTTTCTTTACCTCAGCCGCATTTAAAACTGGAACGAGTTTAAAACTGGAAATCAATTTCGATTTACGTGTTTACTTTAATCGAATATAATTAACAATGGTAAGGTTAAAAAGATTCCAGGTTCAGGACGGACGGTACCGGAAGGTGGAGGTTGCCGATGCGCAGGGCGCCGTTGTTTTTGTGTCTGTTTTATTTCCTGTCGCTTTTTGTTTCGCCGGCGTTTTCGGACGAGGGGAACCGTTTCCTGAAGGTCAGCGAGGTGGAATTTCTGTTGCTGTCGGACCGCACCCGGGGAGAGGTCGAGACGGCCGAGCGGTATGGCGGGGATTTTCGACCCGTGCCGGAGGGAACCGTTTATTTTCGGGACTTCAATAAACTGCTGTGGCTTCGCGTTCCCGCGTCGGGCCTGAAGGCGATGGTGAACGCCCTTGCCGGAAGGCGCGCCGTTCTCGTTTTGACCAGCGAACAGGCCCTTCAGATCGAATTTTTCCTGCCTCTGGCGTCGGGGGGCTACAGGCGGCTGTCCTCCTGGTTTGCTCCGGACGCCGGTCGGAGTCCCCCGCGGCAGATGCCCGCTTTCCCGCTGGAAGACGCAGAAGAGACAGCGGAGACGGGTTACGCCTATATGTGCGTCAGGACGGCGATGCCCGCTGTCTTCAGCCTTTTCGTGTGGGAAGAGGACGCCCTCCACGAGCATTCTTTTCTGCGGCTGAGGCGGTATATGGCTTTTTCCAGTTTCATGATCGCGTGGGCCGTGACGTACTTCTTTTTTTACGCCATAACAAGGGACAGGCATTACCTGATCACCTTTGTACGCCAGTTGTCGGCCTGCGTTTTTCTGTTCGCCTTCAGAGGCGACATTCCACCGTATTCCGCATTTTCTCCCCGGTTCGTCTACGCCGTGGCGTGGGGCGCCCTTGGGCTGCACTGCGTGATGGCGTCGCTGTTTTGCAGGGAACTGTTGCAGGCGGACGCGCAGCGCCGCGGCGTGCGGCTGGCTCTTTTTCACGTGACCATGGGGATCCTGATCACGCTGTCCGCCGCGCTGATGTATCCTCTTCTGACGTTGTTCCTGACGGGCGCCGCCCTTATCGTGTACGTCGTCTCCTCCATGGCGGTGGGGGTCATGAAATTTCGCAGGGGCTATCGGCTGATGATCTTTTTCATGCTGTCGTGCCTGAGCTTTTCCGCGGCCCTGATCTGTCTGGCGCTGAACACCGTGTGGGCGCTGCCCTGGAGTGAATATGCCTTTATGAGCGCTTTTCTGCTGGATCCCTTCTTTGTTGCCTGCATGTTGATACCGAAGTCGCGCGAGCGGTTCGAGAACTATCTGTACATGGGCAAAAAGGTCGTGCGCTATGAAAAATTCAGTCAGAGGGACGACGCGACAGGGCTTTTCAACAAGGCCCACATCCTGCGCCTGCTGGACGAGCAGATGCTGCTGGCGCGGGACGGCGTCAGGGACCTTGCCTTTATGCTGCTGGACATCGACAGCTTCAAACAGTTCAATGACGTCTGGGGACACCCCGAGGGAGACAGGATGGTGATTTTTTTGTCAAATATCATCCGCCACTGCCTGCGCGTCAGCGACACCGCCTCCCGCTACGGAGGCGAGGAATTTGCCGTGATCCTGCCCGGCGGGACGTTGCCGACGTCGATTCTCGTCGCCGAACGGATTCGCAGGACCGTCGAAAGGGAAAGCGCCATGCAGAGCGAGGGAAAGAGGATAACCCTGTCCATCGGGCTTGCCTTTTTCGTCGCCGGCGACACGACCGCAAGCCTGGTGCAACGGGCCAGCAACGCCCTCCTCCGCGCCAGGGCCGGGGGCGGCAACCGCACGGAGTTTGGAGGCGACGTGTAAAAATAAACCCCGGGCCCCGCCCGTCACCATATTTTCTGTTCTTCGAGCTGTTGCGTCGCCCTGCCGTGCCAGTCGGTCTGGCTTTGAGGAGACGCGGGACTGGGATGAAGTATTTTGCCGATCGTGACGTTCAGCCCCTTTAACCCCTTCAGGACGCCCGCCGCCCGGGCCTCGGCGAAATTGCCGACGCCCACCAGAAATTCGGGCCGCAGGGCCTCCACAAGCGCGCGCAGATGCTCGTCGCAGGCCTCGTACAGGGCGGCGCGTTCGGAGGCGCGGAGCCTGTCCGGCGTCAGGTTGTGCGCGCCGGCCCTGCCGTCCGCAGATTCTGAGGCCGCGATGAAAAGCAGCGGACAGTAGTTGGCGACGAAGTGTTCGGCGAAAAACGCGTCGCTCGTGCCGAAACGTCGCATGAAGAGCCCCCACAGGCGTTTGCCGCTGACTTCGGAGCGTTTGCAGGCGTATCCGTCGACGGGGTAGCCGGGATGCTCCCCGGCGGGGCGGTCGATGGGCGCGGAGATTTTGAGCCAGTCTCTGACGACGGAAATTTCCCCGAAAGGAACGCCCGTCTGCGCCATGCCCCAGGGACCGGGATTCATGCCCAGAAAAAGCACCCGTTTTTTCGCGCCGCCGTATCGAACGACGTACTCCTCGAACGCGCTCCAGGCGTAGACCAGCGGGTTGTAGACGCGCACGACGGGAGGGGCGAAGCCCGCCTCCACCATGTCCGTCATGCGGCCGGCCAGCTTTTTTGCGGCTTTTAACTGCGCATCGGCGATATTTATAGCCATATTCTTGTCCAATTTCAACAATTCAATTTCAACAACTCAGGCCCAAAACCGCGGGGCTCTGCCCCACACCCCGCAGGGGACTTAGTCCCCTGACCCCGTTAATTTTTTTTTCATATTTTTTCATATCCTTTCATATACCTTCATATTCTTTCCCGTGTTTTAAAGCGATGAGTCTTTATGATGATCCTTTATAATGATCCTTTATAATGACCCTTTATAATGTAGCACAGGAATCACGCCGATCGCAAATTTTGGATAAGAAATTTTGGAATGAGAGATTTTAGGGAGGAATTTTTTTGCATTTTAACGAAGCGAAGCGGAAAAAACTTGTTCACGCGTATCATGCAATGCCCCCGGAGGAACGGGCGGCTTATCGGGCCCTGTCCGTTTCCTTCGTGCCGGTCGGCCTTACCCTGTTCACGGCGCTTTTGAACGGAGCCAACATCGACGTTCCAGGCTCCCTGAGAAAGTGGAACGCGCAGAGGGACGTGATGCCGATGCTGGAGCGCTGGGCGCGGAAAGGGCTGATCGGAAAAACCACCAGCGGCAGGGGCGATCGCTGGGCGTGCGCCCGCCTGATGCTGGAGGTCGCCTCGCGTATCGCACTGGAGCAGGGAGAGTTCAAAAGGTTTGACAACGTCGCCTGCAAAACTCTGAAACTCTACGACAGCGCCATGTGGGGCACTTTGCAATACGATACCGTCGCCCACTATCTGCGCGACCTGCGGAACGCCATCTATTACGGCGACGTGAAGCGCTTCGAGAAAACCCTGCCCGCGAAGGTCCTCGATAGAGACTTTCGTTATGGAAGCGCGGAGGACGTCAATCCGTACGTGGAAATTCTCGCCAACCCGCTGGACGAGGAAATTCTGCTGTCCCTGCCTCCCGCTATCGGGCGGAGGGCGTTTGAGTCCCTGACGCCGAAATTTCTCGACGAACCTGATCGTTTTATGGAGATGCTGGAGACGTTCGGGAAGTATCGGGACAAAAACCTGAAAGATCCCTGGCTGAACGCGAGATGGATGGACTGGGGACTGCTTGCCGGACGCGCCGGAACGGCGAAGCGGGCGTCGAACGCGAAGGACGCCATCGACATGTACAGCATCAATGCTTTTGAGGCCCTGAGACGGGGAGATCGGGACAGGGCCCTGACGCTTTACGAGGAAGGGCTGAAGGACCTGCGCAAAATAACGGGCAGACGCAGGGTCGCGTTTTCCTCCTGGACGGGCTTTTTTTACCTCGTTCTTCTCGCAGGCGATGACGCCTCCCGCAAAAAAGCGAAGGAGTACATGAACGCCGCGTCCGAGAGCGGCGTCCACATCATAACGCCCGTTCCCTGTCTTTTACTGCGCGCATTTTTCGAAGCCGGCACGAAAAGTTCCAATGTTTTCGACGCCATGCACGCCCTGGAAAACCGGCCGGAATGCAGCGTGGAGATCTTCTTTTGCCTCCTCTGCGCTTACTGGGTCAACATGGAGAAGGCCCGCAGCGAGTACCAGGCGCTGGCGGAGACGGTCTGGAAGCAGATCGACGCCCTCGGGCTGAATTTTTTGTCGGCGGAGCTGGCCGTTCTGATTCGGGAGTTGTGGCCGGATGCCGCGGCGAAATACGACCACGTCCCCATTCCGCTCTGCCCACTGAAGGATCTGATAGCGCGCCAGACGGAGTGGGAGCGATCCCTCAACGCCCTGTCCGGCATCGGGCTCAAAGGCGACGCCGGGGCGCCCAGGGGAGGCAAACGCTTCGCGTGGGAACTCTCGTGGATCGCCAAAGATGGAATCCCCACCCACATCAACCTGTTGCCGGTGGAACAGACCATGCAGGCAATGGGCTGGAGCAAGGGGAAGAACGTCGCGCTGAAGCGCCTTTACCGCAAGGCGGACGTGGTTCCCTCCATGACGGAGCAGGATTACCGGGCGGCGTCCGCGGTGCGGGAGGAGCGCACGTACCGCGGCACGGACTACTACATCGACGTTCCTCAGGCGCTGGAGGCGCTGGCGGGGCATCCGCATCTTTTCCGCGAGGAGGGCGGCCGCGTCGAGGTGATGCTGGACGAGCCCCAGATCATGGCGATTCATAAGGCTGACCAATACACGCTGCAACTGACCCCCTTCCCGACGGACCGCTCCGTTCCGCAGTATTTTATCAGGGAGGACGGCCCCAGCTGCCTGCGCGTCACGCGCTTCGAGGATCGCCACGTCCGCATGGCGGAAATACTGGGCGAACAGGGACTTCTCATTCCCGAAAGGGCGAGAGAGGCGCTCCTGAAAGCGCTGGGGAGCCTCGCCTCGGTCGTCACGATCCACTCCGACATCGAGGGGATCGAGGCGAACGCGGAGCAGGTGGAGGCCGACCCGCGCATCTGCGTTCAAATTCAGCCCTCCGAAGGGGGGCTCGACGTGGACATGATCGTGCGCCCTCTGGGCCCGAACGGCGTGCCCTGTCGCCCGGGGGTCGGCGGCAACAACATCTTCGGGCTGGTGGACTCGAAACGCCTGCAGGCCCGACGCGCTCTGGATGTGGAAAAGAACGCCCTGATGCTGGTCCTGCGCGGCTGTCCCGCGCTGGCGGACGCGGAGCAGATCGCCGACGAGCGGTGGCATACCCGAACCGCGGAGCTGTCGCTGGAATTTCTGCTGCAGGTGCAGGAGCTGGGCGATTCGGTCGTCGTCGAATGGCCGAAGGGGCAGACGATGCAGGTCCGGTCGCAGGTCTCGATGTCCTCGATGAGCATGTCGATGCGCAGCATTCAGGACTGGTTCGCGCTTTCCGGCGAGCTTCGCATCGACGAGCATATGGTGCTGAGCATGAAGGACCTGATCGATTTGCTCCGGGCCGGACACGGGCGTTTTTTGCCCATAGGGGAGGGGCAGTTCGTCGCGCTGACGAAGGAATTCCGCCGACGGATCGAGGCGCTGGCCTCGCTGGGAGATCAGCGCGGGGGCGAACTTCGCCTTTCGCCGCTCTCGGCCGGGCTCATCGCGCCGCTTGTCGACGAGGTCGGGACCTTCAAAGCCAACGCCGAATGGGAACGTCAGCTTCGACTCATCGACGAGGCGGAAAAACTGGACCCGGCGCTGCCCTCGACGTTCAGGGGGGAGATGCGAAACTACCAGGTCGAGGGCTACCGATGGATGTCGCGCCTCGCGCACTGGAACGCGGGCGCATGTCTGGCCGACGACATGGGGCTCGGCAAGACCATCCAGGCGCTTGCCCTGCTGCTGGCGAGGGGCGGAGAGGGGCCGGCTCTGGTCGTCGCGCCGACGTCGGTCTGCTCCAACTGGATCGACGAGGCCCTGCGTTTTGCGCCGACGCTTCTCATGAAGGAACTGCGCGGCGGGAATCGGGAGCAGATCCTGAACGAACTCGGCCCGCTCGACGTCGTCGTGACGACCTACGGCCTGCTGCAGAACGAGATCGAACGGCTTTCGGCCATACGCTGGAGCACGATCGTTCTGGACGAAGCTCAGGCAATCAAGAACATGGGGACGAAGCGCTCCGTCGCGGCGATGAAGCTGGGGGGCGATTTTCGGGTGATCACGACGGGCACGCCGATCGAAAACCATCTTGGGGAGCTCTGGAACCTCTTTCGGTTTCTGAACCCGCATCTTCTGGGATCGCTCGACAGCTTCAACCGCCGCTTCGCCGTGCCCGTCGAGCGCGACGGCGACCACGAGGCCCGTCAACGCCTGAAAAGGGTGATTCAGCCTTTCATTCTGCGCCGCAACAAGGAGCAGGTGCTGAAGGAGCTTCCGCCAAAAACGGAGGTCACGCTGCGCGTGGACATGAAGGAAGAGGAAAAATCCGTTTACGAGGCGCTGCGCCGAAAGGCCATCGAGGCGCTGAACGACCCCAACGCCCCGGACCATCGTTTCAGGATATTCGCCGAGCTGATGCGTCTGCGCCGCGCCTGCTGCAACGCGTCGCTGATCATGCCGGAGCAGCAATTTCCCTCCGCGAAGCTGGAGGCGTTCGCCGAAATTCTGTCCGAGCTGCGGGAGAACCACCATAAGGCTCTGGTGTTCAGCCAGTTTGTGGATCACCTGACGATCATCCGCAGGCGACTGGACGAGGAGGGCGTCGCGTATCAGTACCTGGACGGGTCCACGTCGCCGCAGGAGCGGCGGAACCGCGTCCGGGCCTTTCAGGCGGGCGAGGGGGACTGCTTCCTGATCAGCCTGAAGGCGGGCGGGACGGGGCTGAACCTGACCGCGGCGGATTACGTCATCCACATGGATCCCTGGTGGAACCCCGCCGTGGAGGAGCAGGCGTCCGACCGGGCGCACCGCATCGGACAGGACCGCCCGGTGACGGTGTACCGCATCGTCGCGAAGGACACGATCGAGGAGAAAATCGTCGACCTCCACGCCTGGAAACGCGACCTGGCCGAGAGCCTTCTCGACGAATCCGGCGCTCCCGCGCGTCTCAGCACCGAGGAAATGCTCGCGCTGATCCGGGAGGCCGGCGAGGGTTAACTCTGAGGCACGGAAGGGGCAGACCCCGAGACCCAAGGCCGAGCTCGCTTCGCCCCTTCCTCAGATTTTTTAAAATAGTCCTGTTTTGTATTTCTGCTGGCAAGGCGATTGTGCGGCGTGTTTTTTTTGTTAAAATATATGAGCTGTACAGAACTTCGAACCGTGGGTCGTTCGCCCCCGGCGAAGAAAAAATTGCGGGAGGGACCTATTTATGGCGAAGGAAAAATTTGATCGTAACAAGCCGCATTTGAACATCGGCACGATCGGACATATCGACCACGGGAAGACGACGCTGACGGCGGCGATCACGAAGTGTCTGGCGACGCAG
>JAISSA010000034.1 GCA_031273365.1 Synergistaceae bacterium | reverse complement strand
TACCCCCGTCCCCATCCCGCCCCGGTCCAGGGCCTTCAGATTTCCCGAGATGAAGGCCCGGGCCCGGGTGCTTTTTTTCGATTCTCTGATCAGGCGAATAATTTCCTCCGTGCTCATATTCATATCCATATTTATATTCATATCCTTCATGATTCAGAAACCCTGTCCTTTCTTTCTATCAGGCCAAATTCGTTGGCGAGGCCCATCACGGCCCGGTCGGCCTGATCGGCCCTGAGCAGCGCGGAGATGTTGATCTCCGATGTAGAAACGCCCAGGACGCCGACATTCTCCGCGCGCAACGCGGAGAAAAAACGTCCCGCCACGCCCGTCGCGGTGTTCATTCCGACGCCGACGGCGGACACCTTCGCCACTCCGTCGCTGATCTCCATCTCCCAGCCCGTGTAGGGTTTGAGGCGCTCCTCGACGAGGGAGGCGATCCGGTCCTTTTCCGCCTCCCGGGCGGTGAAGGTGACGTCGTCCCCCGCCATGGCGATCATATCGACGTTGGCCGTTCCCGCCAGAGCCTCGAAGAGGATGCTCAGGATATCCTCGGCATGGGGCAGTTTTTTCAGCGCAAATTTCGTCTGGTTTCTGTCTACGGCAAGCCCTGTGACCGCGGGCTGTTCCACCCACTCGGGAAGCTGAGCCACGACGTATGTCCCCCTTTCATCGGAAAAAGTCGAACCGCAGTAGAGTTTGACGTTGTATCGTTTCGCCACCTCGACGGCGCGCGAGTGCAGCACCTTTGCCCCGAGCGCCGCGAGCTCCAGCATTTCGTCGTACTGAATGTAGTCGAGTTTCCTAACGCCGTCGATTTTATTGGGGTCGAACGCGTAGACCCCGGCGACGTCGGAGTAGATTTCGCAATCGACGCCCAGCTTCGCGGCGATCGCCACGGCGAGGGTATCCGAGCTGCCCCGCCCCAGCGTCGTCATGTCGCCGCCGTCGGCGACGCCCTGAAAGCCCGTGACGACGACGACGCTGTGTTTTTCGAGGTCGGAAAGCAGCCTTGCCGCGTTGATGTCCCTGATGCGGGCGTCGCCGTAAAAGTCCGTGGAGGCGACCTGGAGCTGGTTCGCGTTGCGCGAGATGGCCTCGACGCCCGCGCTTTTCAGCGCCATCGCCAGCAGCGCGGCCGAAACCTGTTCCCCCGTGACCAGCAGCATGTCGAGTTCGCGGGGATCCGGCGATCCGTCGGAAACCTCTTTAGCCAGCGCGATCAGGCTGTCGGTCGTCTTCCCCATGGCGGAAACGATCACGACGATCCCGTCGTCATCCTGTGCTTTTTTTTTCAAAATGTCCGCCAGGGCCCGTATTTTTTCCGGGGCAGCGACGGAAGAACCCCCGTATTTGTGCACGATCACAACTGTTATCTCTCCTTCAAAACGTCAACAGGAACCGAGAAAAATTAACGGGGTCAGGGGACCCGGCAAAATCCCCTGCGGGGTTTTTGTCGAGGGGCAGAGCCCCGCGGTTTTGGCCTGTTCACATTTAAAATCTAACTGCGGCTATTTTTCAGAACGTCCTCGAAGGTGTAGAAACCCGGCGCGGCGGTCAGCGTAAAAAGCGCCGCGCGCAGCGCGCCAATCGCAAATACGTTGCGGGCGATTGCGCGGTGGGCGAAGGTGACGACCTCGCCGTCGTTCCCGAACAGCACGGCGTGATCGCCAGGAACGCCGCCCATGCGAAGGGAGTGCGTCGGGCAGTCCCGCCCCGTCGCGTCCCTCAGGAGGATCGCCGTCCCCGACGGAGCGTCCTTCTTTTTATTGTGGTGCGTTTCCACGATTTCGAGGTCCCAGTCTCCGAAGAGGGGCGCGTACTCGCGCAGAATGATCTTCAGGATGCTGACGCCGGTCGCGAAGTTGTAGCTCTGCACCACCGGCGCGACCTCTCCATATCTGCGCAGCTTCGCGAAATCGTCATCGTGAAGCGCCGTCGTCCCCACGACCAGGGCGGCCCCGTGACGGGCGCAGACGGCGAGCGTCCGGTCCAGAGCGGCGCGGGACGAAAAATCGACCACGACGCGCGGCGTCCCGTGCAGCTCCTCTCCCTTGCTGTTGATGGCAAGAACGAGCGAGTGGTCCCTGAACACGTTCACGATTTCCCTGCCCATTTTTCCCGTCGCGCCTGTCAGTCCGTAATCCATGTAAATTTCCCTCCCCTGCTGATCGGCATGGAGGTATTATAAAACTTTTCCCGCGGAATGTGGAATGTGGATGATTTACTCCCGACCCCCTATGCCACCGTGCGACGCTGGGCCTTGCGGCGTTCCTGTTCGTCGAGGACGGCCTTGCGCAGGCGGACGGACTGGGGCGTCACCTCGACGAGCTCGTCGTTTTCAATCCACTCCATGGCTTTTTCGAGGGACATGCGGCGGGGAACGTTCAGCTTCGTCGTCAGCTCCTTCGTGGCTGAACGGTGGTTGGTCTGCTGTTTTCTTTTGGTCGGATTGCAGGGCATATCCGAGGGGCGGCTGTTTTCTCCGACGATCATCCCGTTGTACACGGGCTCCAGGGGTGCGATGAAGAGCGTCCCCCGCTCCTGGAGGTTCTCCAGCTGGTAGGCCGTGGCCTCGCCCGTATCGAGGCTGACCAGCGCGCCCCGGCTCCGGCCCGTCAGCTCTCCCGCCCAGGGAGCGTAGCCGATAAAGCAGTTGGACATGATGCCGAGCCCCCGGGTGTCGGTCAGAAATTCTCCGCGATACCCGATCAGGCCCCGCGTTGGCGCCTCGAACTCGATGCGCAGAAGGCCGCGCGCCTGGTTCTCGATGTTTTTGACCTTGCCCTTCCGCTTCGCCAGTTTTTCGAACACGATGCCCTGATGCTCGTCAGGCACGTCGATGATGAGCTGTTCCCAGGGTTCCATGAGCTGGCCGTCCCGGGTCTCGGTGATGACTTCGGGTTTCGAGACGCAGAACTCCATTCCCTCGCGTCGCATCTCCTCGATCAGAATTCCGAGCTGAAGCTCGCCCCGCCCGGAGACCTTCACGCCGTCCGGGCGTCCCAGGTCCTCCATGCGCAGCGACACGTTGACGTGCATCTCCCGCTCGAGTCGGGCCTTGAGCTGGCGCAGGGTGATGGCCTGCCCTTCGCGTCCCGAGAAGGGGCCGGAGTTGACGAGGAAGAACATGGACACCGTGGGCTCCTCGATGGCCAGGGGCGGCAGTGGATGGCCCTCCAGTTCCGGGCTCGAGAAGGTGTCCCCGATATCGATCTCGCCCGGACCCGTCAGCCAGACGATGTCGCCGGCCGTGATCTCTTCGACCTCGACGCGTTCGAGGCCCCGGGTCACCCAGAGCTGCGTGACGCGCGCGGCCTCCGTGCCGGTGATCTCCCAGTTGTCGCCGTCGTGGTCCGGCGAAAGCCACCTCGTCGAGGTCCGCAGGAACGTTTCGCCCCTGCGAACTCCGCCCTGAAGGATCTTGCCGCAGCCGATCCGCCCCACGTACTCGTTCCAGGCGAGCGTGCTGACCTGCATCAGGAACGGGGCGTCGGCCTTTACCGCCGGGGCGGGAACGTAGTCGACGATAGCCTGAAAGAGGTCGTCCATGCTGCTCCGGTCAGGGTTGCTCAGGTCGTTCACGGCCCACCCGTTCAGGCCCGAACCGTAGAGGACGGGAAAGTCCGCCTGCTCGTCCGTGGCCCCCAGCTCGAAGAACAGGTCGAAGGTGCTGTTCAGGGCGCCCTGCGGGTCCGCCCCGTCCCGATCCACCTTGTTGATGAAAAGCAGGGGCCTCATCCCGATGGAGAGGGCGTGCTTCAGGACGTAACGCGTCTGAGGCATGGGGCCTTCGTTGGCGTCGACGATCAGGATGACCGAGTCGACGGTGGAAAGGATGCGCTCCACCTCCCCTGAAAAATCGGCGTGTCCCGGGGTATCGATGATGTTGATGAGGTATCCCTCCCACTCGACCGTACAGGGTTTGGAGCGGATGGTGATGCCCCGCTCCCGCTCCAGCGCGCCCGAGTCCATCACGCGCTCGACGGTTTTGGCGTGCCCTCCGAAGGTCTGCGCTGCCCGGAAGATGGAGTCGATGAGGGTTGTTTTGCCGTGGTCGATGTGCGCCACGATTGCCAGATTGCGAATTCTGTCTGCCTGCATTATGCGTGCACTGCCTCCAATTACGTTCAAAGAATGGGTAAACGTCCAGAATCAGGGGGGCAGAGCCCGTTCGCCCCTGGGGCTCACTGGCCCCCCTGAAACCCCCTGTGTCGCCCTGAGCAGCCGCCAGGGCAGGATTGAACGCACGGGGCTTGAACGGATACAATAATGGGTTGCATTGTAACCGAAAGTGCCGATGCCCGCCATCCCGTTTCTGTTTTCCGTTTGAACCCAATTAGGAAGCTGCCGCGATTACTCTGTTTTGTGCAATTCTCTCCCAAGCCTTTGACTTAAATGCTGCCTGGGAGTCATGCGCTGATGAAATACAGCGACAATCACGATCTGTTTTCTGGTAAGAGTGTAGTAAATAACGTGGCTGGCATGGACGATGCTGTAAACGGTGACACCGAGGTTCAACCTTTCGGTACAATCGATGCCCATCGCAGGCATTTCCGCCACAAGATCAATTTTTTCATAAAGGCTATTGAGATAAGATTCTGCCTGCTCAACACTCCATTGTTCCTGGGTAAAACGCCAAATATCGACGATATCCTGTTTTGCCTTACCTGTAAGAAGCCATTTTCCCATTTTAAGCGTACTTGCCGGCCATCAACTCTCTGAAAAAAGTTTCTCCGTCTTCAAGATCTCCTCGTTCAATATCGCCTAAAGACGTTTGTATGCGATTTCTGACGTATTGCAGTTTGAAGTCTTCAATGGCGTTATAGTCTTCAATCGAGATGACCATGGCTACAGGGCGACCGCTTCTTGTTACCTGCACAGGGGCTTTTTGGCTTTTCAGCAGAACTTCGCCAAAACGATTTTTTGCTTCATTGGCAGTAAAAACATCCATCATCGCCAGCCTCCAATCATACGATTCAGTCATTATAGCTGATTTAAATAAAATTACAACTATTTAAACATGCCGCTTAAAATATACCGCCTGTGTTACACTTGGGTCTTGCAATGCCGGGGGTTTTCATATGACTGCCTGTGACTTTCAGGAGGAATGTGCCTCGGAAGATTTTGGGGAAATTTTGGACTGGAGGTTTCCGGCTCTTGAACGCTCTCAACCTGAAGTTTGCAAAAATGCACGGCAATGGAAACGACTTCATCGTCATCGACAACATGGAGTCGCGTCACACGACGGAGGACCTGTCCCGCTTCGCCCGGCTTCTGTGCCGCAGGAAATTTTCGATCGGCGCGGACGGGCTGCTTGTCGTCGAGAGGGCGGAACGCCGGCTGGAGGCGCGGGCGGACTTCGCGATGCGCATCTTCAACTCCGACGGCAGCGAGGGGGAGATGTGCGGCAACGGAGCGCGCGCCCTCGCCCGGTACGCCTTCGAAAAAAAGCTGGCGGGCGCTTCCATGTGTTTTACGACCCCCGCCGGCCCGATGCGGGCGACGGTCGAGCCGCCCTGCGCGGAGCTGGACATGGGGGAGCAGAACCTCGCGGAAGGGGCTCTGGTTTTCGGGCAGAAACTGAGGGCGCAGGGTATGGAGTTTCCCTTCGTTTTTCTGACGGTCGGGGTTCCCCACTGCGTGCTTTTCCCGGAGGACTGCGAGAGCCTGAGCGCGGAGGCGAAGACCCTGGTCGGGCGCGAGGTCTCGCACGACTTTTCGCGTTTTCCCGAGGGGGCCAACGTGTCCTTCGCGCAGGTGCTTTCGGAGAACGAAATTTGGGCGGTTACTTATGAAAGGGGTGTCGAGGATTTGACGGAATCCTGTGGAACGGGCTGCGTCGCCGTCGCTGTCGCGACAGCGGTCGTCAGAAAGATTGAAATGAACGCTGAGGCTGTGACCTTTCGCGTGCACAACCCCGGGGGGACCAGCGAAGTTCGGTTGAGCTTCGTGCCCGGCCGCGCCTGCCGCGCCTGGCTGAAGGGCGAAACGGCGCTCGTCGCCGAGGGCGAAATTTTCGAGGACGCGTGGCTGTGATGACGGAAAGACAAAAGCGCTTCCTGATCCTCGCGGCTCTTGCGGTCATTGCCGCGGGGGCGGGGCTGCTCTGGAACCTCGGCGCTCTGATCGCGTTTATCAGGAGCATCACGCAATGGCTGGTGGAGACGATTGGACGGCTGGGCTACGCGGGCGTCGTCGCGCTGATGTTTCTGGAGTCGTCGTTCTTCCCGTTCCCCAGCGAGGTCGTTCTGCCTCCCGCCGGATACCTCGCCTGGCGGGGGGAGATGTCCTTCCAGGCGGTGATCGCGTCCGGCATCGGCGGCAGCATCCTCGGCGCGGTTTTCAACTACTGGTTTGCGGCCCGCTTCGGCAGACCCTTCCTTTTAAAGTACGGCAGGTACTTTTTTGTGTCGCGCGAGTCGCTGGAAAAAGCGGACGTCTTTTTCGAACGTCACGGACACATCAGTACTCTGGTGGGGCGTCTGCTCCCGGTGATTCGGCAGTACATATCGCTTCCCGCCGGCGTGACGCGGATGCATCCGGGACGGTTCATCTTCTATACCTCGCTGGGAGCGGGGCTGTGGGTCGTGGTTCTGACCCTGACCGGCTACCTGCTGGGCGAACATCAGGAGCTCCTCGAGCGCTACCTTCACGTTCTGACGTTTGCCTGCGTCGCGGTCGCCGTCCTCCTGGCCGGGGGCTATCTGCTCCGCTATCGCTTCATGACTCGAAAGAGGGCGGGGCGGGAGGATAACGAAAAAAAGCTCTGATCGCCCCTGAGAACCCCGTTGAATTGGCGCTTCACAATGAATGCGAAGAAAGTTGACGGGGTCAGGGGACTGGGAAAAATCCCCTGCGGGGTTTTTGCCGAGGGGCGGAGCCCCATAATCTAATGACGTAAAACGCCTCCCTCAGGCGGTCTTTTCGAGGGGAATGGTGATCAGAACGCTGGCGCCGTTCGTGCCGTCGGTGCGCTGGGAGAGAAGAAGGGTTCCGTTGTGCGCGATGACGACCTTTCGGGTGAAGGCCAGTCCCAGCCCCGTCGACCCCCAGCCGGACTTCTGAGACAGAGGGGTGTACCCTGGCCCGTGGTCCAGAATTTCGATTTCGACGAACCGGGCATTGAGGCGAACGAAGAGGTCGATGTCCCGGGCGCCGGTCATTCTGTTGGCTCTCCACGCGTTGTCCAGGACGTTCAAAATCGCCCTCATGAAGCGTATCTCGTTGAGCGAGAGCGTCGCCTGGCGGGCGTCGGGGCTGACCGTTACGGCGACGTACTCTCCCCAGGGGAAGGGGCGGATGTGCTGCTCCAGGCTGTCGAAGAATTTCTCGACGACGACGGGGTTGCGGCGGTCCTCGTAAAGAATCTCGTTGATCATCCGCTCCATATAATTCGCCGCCCTGAGCGTCACCTCCGCTTTTTCCTTTTCTTCGCCTTCGCCCTGATGAAGCAGCAGCGCCATGCCCTTGATGGCGGCAAGAGGGTTCCGAAGGTCGTGGACGAGGCTTCTCATGTCCACCATGTTGACCTCGCGCAGGCCCTCTTCCCGTTCGGACTTCCGGCGCGGCGCGTACTGCCACAACTGCCGCACCTGTCCCAGGCGGATGGAGTAGCGAGCCAGAAGCCAGGTCGACGTCATGGCGCCGGCCATAAAGCTCAAAAACAGGGCCATTCCCGCCATGCTGGCGATGGCGACTTCCTCGCTGGTGTGGTACATGCCCTCGAACAGGCTGGACAGGGCCTTCGACTTCGTGGGAAAAACGGGCAGCAGTTCGAGGCTTTGAAATGAATAGACCCAGAGCAGCATGGCCGCCCCCTTGTCGACCCAGTTCTCGACCTGCAAAGTCAGGAGCTCGAGAAGGGCGAGAAGAAGGAGGACGATATAAATCCTTAAGGGAAAGGTATAGGAAAAAAACGGATGGATGAGAGGAAATACGACCCAGCTCAGCCATATGCCGACGACGGAAAAGGTGATGCTGACGAAAACTTCCGCGCGGCCAAAGTAAGAGCCGGCGCCCTTGCCGATCAGATCCCAGGCCAGCAGCAGCAGCAGCACCTGAACTCCATGCACCAGAACACTGAAAGTGGTTCCAAACAGCATGGGGCCGAAGTCTCTGTTGCTGAGGCGCGCTATGATATAGGTCACGTATAAATTACCGTAATAAAGAACGGCCAGCCCCAGCAGGAGAACGGAAAAACCCGCAAGAATACACTTCAGCGCCCCGCGTTCCTGAAGGGGCATCATCGTCTCCATCATCTGACTGTCCCGCCGCATTGCGTCTCACCTCGTTCATGGAATACAGGACGATCCATCGGGAGGTGATCGCTGTTATAATGGATGCCATGCCCTTTCTCTTATTGTATCTATTGTATCGAAAATTTAAGAGGTTTGGACAAAAAGATTTTCAGGTAAGAGGAACGGGGACGAAGGAGCTGGAGATATGAAAATGGAAAACGGAGTGTACGATGCTCTCGCTCTGTCGTACGAAGACTGGGAAAAAGTGGTTACGGAGGTCTGGAAAGAGCCCCGTTTCAGAGCCGACCAGATCTGTCAGTGGATCTATGCGAAAAAGGTCTTCGATCCCCACGCGATGACGAACCTGTCGAAGACGCTTCGGGACAGGCTGATCTACGAGTCTCCGCTGAAGGTTCCCATCCAGATAAAGACGCAGCAGTCGAGGGACGGAACGCGTAAATACCTGTGGCGGATGGAGGACGGCAGTCAAATGGAGTCCGTTCTGCTGGATCATGGCGGGCACACGACGGCCTGCCTTTCCAGCCAGATCGGCTGTCCTCTGGACTGCATCTTCTGCGCGACCGGGCAGTCCGGCTACGTTCGCGACATGTCCGTCGGAGAGATCACGGGGCATTTTCTGCTTATGGAGCAGCGCCTGGGAAAGGACGTCGGCAACGTCGTCTTCATGGGCATGGGGGAGCCTCTGCTGAACGCCAGGAACGTTTTCGAGAGCATTCGCATTCTGAACCACCCCAAAATGCGTAACCTCGGGGGGCGGCACATCACCGTCTCCACGTCGGGCATCGTCCCGGGCATACTGGACCTCGCGGATTTCGAGGTGCCCGTCCGCCTCTCCGTGTCGCTGCACGCCCCCAACGACGCGCTGCGCGGCAAACTGATGCCCGTCAACCGGCGCTATCCCCTGTCCGCTCTGGTCGAGGCGATGCGCTATTATAAAAAGCGGACGGGCGAGCGGATCACCATCGAGTATACCCTGATCGACGGGCTCAACGACGACCCTCAGCTCGCATATGAGATGGCCGCCCTGCTGGACGGACTTGGCGTCTACGTCAACATCATTCCATGGAACCCCATTTCCCGCGGTCCGGGGACGGAGGAGTTGAGACGGTCCCCGGAAGGACGCGTAAGGGCGTTCTGCGCCGCGCTGACGGAGCTCAGGATCGAGTTCGAGAAGAGGCGGGAGAAGGGGACGGATATCCTCGCGGCCTGCGGGCAGCTGGCGGCGGCAAATTAACGGGGTCAGGGGACAAGTCCCCTGCGGGGTATGGGGCAGAGCCCCATGGTTTTAAGCTGTTGACATTGGTTTTAAGCTGTTGACATTAATTTTAATATGAATGATTTTATCAAGTATGAAGAATATCTGTGGAACGATTTGATTTTTCTTCGAAAATCTTTCCGTTTTTGCTTGACAGAGGACAATTTTTTTTGATAATATCCCGCCCGTGTCCTGTACACAGGGGGTATTTTTATGCCTTTAAACGAGTTGGCTGTGGCGGAGAGAGTTGTTGGTGAAAGGGAAGTTCGTCGTGCTTTGGAGAAGAAAACCCTGAAAAAGCTGTTTGTTGCCCTCGACAGCGACGCGTCGGTCATCGAGGGCCTGGCGGAGAGCGCGGAGACCATGGGCGTCGAGGTGGAAAGGGTCGATTCAAAACTGAAGCTGGGTCGCGCCTGTGCCATAGACAGATCGGCCGCCGTGGCGGGGTTGCTTCGGCGGACCTGAAACTCGGAATAGATGTGTTGAACAAATTCAGAATGAGCAAATATTAGAAGGAGGAGATTCTGTGCCGACAATCAATCAGCTTGTTCGCAACGGACGTGCGGAGAAACGGAGCAAAAGCGACTCTCCGGCGCTCCAGGGAAACCCTGCAAGGAGGGGCGTGTGCACGAGGGTCTATACCGTGACGCCCAAGAAGCCAAATTCGGCTTTGAGAAAGGTCGCGCGTGTTCGTCTTACCAACGGAATAGAGATAACCTCTTATATTCCCGGGATTGGACACAACCTGCAGGAACATTCCGTGGTTCTCGTTCGCGGAGGACGTGTGAAGGACCTTCCCGGTGTGCGTTATCACATTGTGCGCGGCACGCTTGACTGCGGTGGAGTGGAAAAAAGGAAGCGCAGTCGGTCGAAGTACGGTGCGCGCAAACCAAAAGCATAAGGGAGGGGTTTTACTGTGCCTCGTAAGGGACATGTGAGAAAGCGGGAAGTTATCCCGGACACGCGCTTTGGAAATCAGGCTGTTGCGAAGTTTATCGCCACCCTGATGAAGGGCGGCAAGAAGAGCATCGCGGAGAAAATTCTTTACAACGCTCTGGACGGAGCGGCGGAAAAGCTTGGCGTGCAGCCTTTTGAAGTTTTCGAGAAGGCCATGACCAACGTCGCCCCCCAGATCGAGGTGCGTCCCCGTCGCGTCGGCGGCGCCACCTATCAGGTTCCCGTGGAAGTTACGCCGGAGAGGGGACAGCTCCTTTCAATCCGCTGGATCGTCTCCTATGCGCGTTCGCGGAAGGGGATGCCCATGTCGGAACGTCTTATGCGCGAGCTGATGGATGCCTGCAAAAACGAGGGCAGTTCGATCAAGAAGCGTGAAGACACCCATAAAATGGCAGAGGCAAACAGGGCGTTTGCCCATTATCGCTGGTAACGACAAATCTTCGCATAGCGGAGTTTTAATTTGGACAGCTCATCCAGGTCCTTATCGTTAAAATCGAAAGCGTTTTGGAATGCTGTTGCAGGCAGGTGCGGTTTTTGGATATTACGAGACTCAGAAATATAGGTATAGCTGCTCATATCGACGCGGGCAAGACCACGACCAGCGAGCGTATCCTTTACTATACCGGGCGCAACTACAAAATTGGCGAGGTGCACGAGGGCGCGGCCACGATGGACTGGATGGAGCAGGAGCGCGAGCGCGGCATCACGATCACCTCGGCGGCGACGACGTGCGTCTGGAGGGATCATACGATCAACCTGATTGATACACCCGGCCACGTGGATTTTACGGTAGAAGTAGAGCGGTCGTTGCGGGTGCTTGACGGGGCCGTGGCCGTTTTTTGTGCCGTCGGCGGCGTCGAGCCGCAGTCCGAGACCGTCTGGCGTCAGGCCGACAGATACCACGTGCCGCGCATTGCGTTTATCAACAAGATGGATCGCATCGGCGCGGACTTCGATGCCGTCGTCGCCGCCATGAGAGAAAAACTGGGAGCCAACGCGATTCCCGTTCAGATCCCGATCGGCGCGGAGGAGGATTTTATCGGAGTTGTGGACCTGCTCGAGCAGAAGGCCGTCATGTTCAGCCGGGAGCTGGGCCAGCCTCCGGTTCCGACCGCGATCCCCGCATCGATGGTCGAGGCCGCGAAGGCCGGGCGTGACGCCATCATTGAGGCCATATCGGACTTCAGCGACGACATTATGACGCTTTATCTCGAGGGCAGGGAAATCAGCGCCGCACTTATCCGGAAGGTGCTTCGGGAGGCTACGATCGCGCTGAAGGTCGTGCCCGTCCTCTGCGGCTCCGCTTTTAAAAACAAGGGAGTGGAAATGGTGCTCGACGCGGTCGTTGACTACCTGCCCTCTCCGACGGATTTGCCGCCTGTACACGGTTCCCGCCCCGGCGAGCCTAGAAGCGTCGTGGAACGGCGCAGCGACCCCAACGAGCCGTTTACCGCTCTGGCCTTCAAGGTTGCGGTGGACCCGTTTCTCGGAAAACTGATTTTCCTGCGCGTTTACTCCGGCCGAATGGAGAAGGGCAGCACGCTCTACAATTCCACGTCGGGAGAGCGGGAGCGCATCGGGCGTATCATGCGGATGCACTCCAACAAGCGCGAGGACATCGATTCCCTCGAAGCGGGCATGATTGTCGCGGTGCCGAGCCTCAAGCACACGAGGACGGGCGACACGCTCTGCCTGGAAAACTCTCCGATCGTTCTCGAGAACCTCGTGTTCCCCGAGTCGGTCATCTCGCTTTCCGTGGAGCCCGCCACCCAGGGCGACAAGATGAAGCTTTCGAAGGGACTGAGCGCCCTTGCCGACGAGGATCCCACGTTCCGGGTCCGCACAGACGAGGAGAGCGGTCAGACGATCATCTCGGGCATGGGCGAGCTGCACCTCGAGATCATCGTGGACCGCCTGAAGAGGGAATTCGGCGTGGACGTCAGGGTCGGCCGTCCTCAGGTCGCCTATCGTGAGGCCATTCGCAAAGCGGCGACGGCGGAGGGCAAATATATCCGTCAGTCCGGGGGCCGCGGCCAGTATGGTCACGTCGTGTTCGAAATCGAGCCGCTGACGGAGGGCAGGGGGTACGAGTTCGAGGACAGAATCGTGGGCGGCGTCATCCCGAAAGAGTATATCGCGGCGGCTCAGAAGGGTCTGGAGGAGGCCATCCAGAGCGGGATTCTGGGCGGGTACCCCGTCATCGGGATCAAAGTCAGCCTTGTGGATGGAAGCTATCACGAGGTCGACAGTTCGGATATGGCCTTCAAAATCGCGGCGTCCATGGGTTTCAAGGAGGCGATGAAAAAAGCCGGGCCGATCCTGATGGAGCCGATTATGTCCGTCGAGGTGGTGACTCCCGAGGATTACGTCGGGGACGTCATCGGCGACCTGTCTTCCCGACGGGGGCGCATCGAAGGTATGGACATGAGGGCGAACGCGCGTATAATCAAAGCTTATGTCCCTCTGGCAAGCATGTTCGGATACGCGACGGACCTGAGAAGCAAGACTTCGGGCAGGGCGAATTACACGATGCAGTTCGATCATTACGACCCCACGCCGGCTGAAGTGACGGAAAAGGTCCTCAAAGGATAGGGCGGGCGGTGTTTTCAGGATCAGTGAGCATTTTTAGGATCAGGAAGCGTTTGTCGGGGAGAACGTTTTGCAGAGGCGTTTTTACGGGTAATATTTTAAAGAAGAATGCACAAAATTTACAGGAGGGAATCGAGTTATGGCGAAGGAAAAATTTGATCGTAACAAGCCGCATTTGAACATCGGCACGATCGGACATATCGACCACGGGAAGACGACGCTGACGGCGGCGATCACGAAGTGTCTGGCGACGCAG
>JAISSA010000292.1 GCA_031273365.1 Synergistaceae bacterium | reverse complement strand
TGCCCTGGAGAAGAGGGAGGCTCGGGCAAGGCGTTCATGGCAAGAGAGGGCGTTTTTGACGGACTTGACGTCGCGTTTGCCTGGCATCCCATGTCGGTCAACGCGATCCTGGACATGAGTATGCTGGCAAATTATCAGGTGCTCTATAAATTCAGCGGCCTGGCGTCGCACGCAGCGGCCGCGCCGGACAGGGGACGCAGCGCACTGGACGCGGTGGAGCTGATGAACGTCGGCGTGAATTTTTTGCGCGAGCACGTCATTTCGGAGGCGCGAATCCACTACGCCATAACTGACGCCGGCGGCTTCTCCCCCAACGTCGTGCAGGCCAACGCCGGGGTTCTGTATCTTATCCGCGCGCCCGAGACGCCTCAGGTCGAGGAGATATACAGGCGGGTCAATAAAATAGCGCACGGGGCGGCAATGATGACAGAGACCGACGTCGAGATACAGTTCATCAAGGCCTGCGCCAACGTGGTGCCGAATAAAACTCTGTCGCGTCTGCTTTTCGAAAATCTCACCGTACAGGAACTGCCGGCTTACACGGAGGAAGAGTTGAAGCTGGCGCGTGAGATAGCCGGGACGGTGCCGAAAGGATTGCCTGAGATACACAAATTTTTGAAGTCCCACCCAACCGACAGACGAAAGTTCTCGAAGGCGTTGGAAGGAAAGGACCTCTGCGACGTGGTGCTGCCGTTTTACGAGGACGCCCCGGACAACCTTCTGCCCGGTTCCTCCGACGTTGGAGACGTGAGCTGGATCGTGCCAACCGCCCAGGCAGTCACAGCCTGTTACGTGCCTGGAACGCCTGAACACTCGTGGCAGCTGGTCTCGCAGGCTCGTACATCCATCGGGCACAAGGGGATGATCTTAGCGGCGAAGGTCATGGCAGGAGGGGCCATCGACGTACTCGAGAAGCCGGAAGTAATAGCGGAAGCTCACGAGGAACTCAGAGGTCGCCTTGAAGGAAAAGTTTATCGAACAGCCATCCCCGGCGACGTCAAGCCCAGGCCAATCGGGAAATTGTAGCTCATCAGGGATATCCTGTTCTTATGTGAAATTGAGGCATAGTTAAAATAGTTAAATGTGTAACGCGAATGTAGCTGAATTGTAAACAGGAAGTTGTAAACA
This sequence comes from Synergistaceae bacterium, assembly GCA_031273365.1. Taxonomy (GTDB): domain Bacteria; phylum Synergistota; class Synergistia; order Synergistales; family Aminobacteriaceae; genus JAISSA01. The sequence goes on along the minus strand of JAISSA010000292.1, from coordinate 16,993 downwards.
GGAGGTTGTGGTCCTGAAGTGCGCCAGATTCAAAATAAAAGGAGGGGTTTGAAGTGTGTACCGGTTTTTTGAGGAAGTCGCGCTTTGTTTTGTGTTCTTTGCTTATTGTCTTATTGGCGACAGGGAGCGGATTTGCCGCAGAGAATACCGCCAGGTATGTTTTCGTGTTCATAGGGGACGGAACGTCGATTCCTCAAAGAAATGCAGCAGAACTTTTTCTCGCCAGTCAGAATGCCTCGAAAGATTTAGAGCTGGCAGTTTTGCGCGCAGAGAACAAATTCCCCAGGGGTAACGGAGTTACGGATTTCAAGCCCTCGATCCAGCGCATGTTGATGAGCACTTTCCCTGGACAGGGATTCTCTTCGACTTATTCCTCCAACTCCCTGATTACCGATTCTTCGTCGTCGGGGACGGCCATTGCCACAGGGCACAAGACGCGGGACGGAGTCGTCGCCATGGATCCATCGGCGAAAGAAAATTACGTTTCCATGGCCAAACTGGCCAGGGACAAGGGAATGAAGGTCGGCATCATCTCCACGGTTTCCATTGAACACGCCACTCCGGCGTCCTTTTACGCCAACATGCCTCACCGCGATTTTTACTATGAAATTGCGAAGCAAATCCCGGAAAGCAGGTTCAACTTCTTTGGCGGCGGCGGCTTCAAACAGCCCAGGGGAGCTAAGAAAGACCAGAAAGATATCGTCGAGATACTCAACGAGGCGGGCTACAAAGTTTACAACACTCGCGAAGACTTCGACAAAATCAAAGCAGGGGACGACAGGATCCTCACGATCAATCCCGTGTTGGACGGCGACGCGGCCCTTCCGTATGCGATCGACCAGAAAGAAGGAGAGATCCGTTTTTCGGAGTTCGTCGCGAAGGCAATCGAGGTCCTCGACAATCCCGGCGGGTTCTTCATTATGGCCGAGTGCGGCAAGGTCGACTGGGCCTGCCACGCCAATGACGCCGTCGCCACGATTCACGATGTTCTCACGCTCGATGAGGGCGTTAAGGTCGCTTACGAGTTCTACAAAAAGCACCCTGACGAAACGCTTATCGTTGTCACGGGCGACCACGAGACCGGCGGTATGACGGTTGGATTTGCGGGTACCCGTTATGACGCGTTTTTGACGAAGCTGCAGGAGCAAAAGGGCTCCTATCTCGCTTTCAACACAGAGCTGGCGGCTTTTAAGAAGGCGAACCCCGGCGCCAGGCTGGAGGACGCACTGCCTCTGGTGGAGAAATTTTTTGGCCTGAAGCGCTATAGCAAAGAAGAAATGGATAAATTCAGCGAGCGGGTCAAAGCCGGAGACGCAGAGGCCTATGAGATACTGGGGCTGGCGCTCAAAGATTACGAAATCGAGAGCCTGGAGCGGGCTTTCGCCATGAGCATGAAAGACGCCAAAGAACGGCCTGCGACGGAGGATACATATTACCTGTCCTACGGATCTTACGAGCCCTTCACCATAACGCTCACCCATATCCTGAACCAGAAGGCCGGCATCGGCTGGACGACCTACTCGCATACGGGATTGCCCACGCCCGTCTCCGTCATCGGTGTGGGGTATGAGCAGTTCAACGGGTACTACGACAACACGGATATTTTCAAAAAGGTCGTCGCGATTGCCAGGCTTTAAAGCACATACGTTCGTGCCGTGCTCTGACATGAAGAGACGTTTCCTCTCTCTCTTTTTCCACAATGCGGCAAAGAAGGACGTCGTTTTTTCATGCGTCGTCCTTCTTTTATGTGTGGGGATGTATTTTCTCCCCACGGGCTTCGAGGACCGGTTAGCGCCGAACACCGAAAAAGTCGAGGGACGCATCATTTCCGTCGATAATTCGCAGATGGAGCAACATGGTCTGGTGCTTTCGGGCTCTCAGGGCGTCGAGGTCGAGTTGCTCGCGGGGCGATGGAAAGGGCAGGTCATTCGCACCGGGAATCATTTTTTGGGTAAGATGGAGCTGGACAGGGTATTCGAGCCAGAGGATCATGCTTTAATGAATATCACCTACAGCGAGGACATCATTACCTGGGCTCATACGGCAGATCATTACCGGTTGAGGATTGAATTTGTTCTGCTGTTGATTTTTTCTCTCTTTTTGCTTTTTTACGGAGGTTTTTTTGGGTTTCAAGCCATACTTTCCTTTTTTTTCACAGGGTTAACCATCTGGAAACTGATGATTCCCTGTATGCTGAAGGGTACAGACCCGATTGTTTTGAGTTTTGTGATCGTCTGCATCCTGTCCGCAGTTATTTTATTTCTGGTCGCCGGGGTCAATAAAAAGGGCGTCGTGGCCCTTTTGGGCGCGGCTACAGGTCTCGGGGTAACGGCGCTTCTGACGCTTTATTTTACAAAACCATTCCAGATCAGCGGTGCGGTGCGTCCTTTTTCGGAAACGTTGCTTTACTCCGGGTTTACGCATCTCAACCTCACTCGTATTTTTATCGCAGGCGTCGTTCTGTCCGCTTCGGGAGCCGTAATGGACCTTGCCATGGATATTTCGGCGGCCATGAGCGAGATCGTCCGTCACCATCCAGGCATTTCGCGCAGGGAACTATTCCTTTCCGGCAACAGCATCGGACGCTCCGTCATCGGGACCATGACGACGACGCTTCTTCTCGCGTATAGCGGTGGATATCTCGCTATGCTGATGCTTTTCATGGGGCAGGGGATACCCGACGCCAACATTCTCAACATGAACTACGTGGCGGCGGAGATACTCCACACCATCGTCGGTAGCTTTGGCCTCGTTCTCGTCGCTCCCATCACCACAATCATGGGGGCGTTGCTCTATGTCCCCGGAAGACGAAAATCGTAAACGACTCAGGGGGGCGGGGGAACGTGTTCCCTCGCCCGCTCAGCCTTGGGCTTCGCTGGCCCCTCTGAAACCCCCGATATTTCCCTGAGTGCCTGCCAGGACGGAGTTGGGCGCACAGAGCTTGAACGGATACCGAAGATCATAAAATGACCGTAACCTTTTTCTCCAGCTGACCCTCCCGCCAACTGCTTTTCAGGCTTACCGCCGCCATCAGTTCTCGAACCTGCCTGTGAAAATACCTCACTGACCGGGAGAAAGAGGGCCCCCGACATATAAAACGGGTTAAATTTCCAGCCAATTTTGTCGAGTCGACTCCGGCCAGTTAACCAGGGCGAAACGACGTATAATGTAACCGCGTATGACTGCGGGATTGGCGTCAGGGCAGGAATGGTGAGGGTCCGCTTTGTGTCGGCGGCTGGTCGGGGAGGTGGAGGAATTATGGCAGGCGTTCAAAACCCGAGTCGCCCACCCAGGCAAAATCTGGCGAAATATTTCGGGGGCTCCAGGGGGGCCGGCACCCTTCCCATTCGGAAAGCCGAGGAAGGAGCAGACTTTGAGCCCCGGGGGCGGACGGGCGCGGGGACGCGTTCCCCTCTGCCCCCCTGGGCCTGAACGTCTACGAATGATGTTAGACTACGTCGCCGACCAAACCGACAAATTCATTTCTGCAAAATCGAAAGCGGAGCGGAAGGCGTTCGGTCAGTTTTTTACGTCTGCGGCAACCGCTCGCTTCATGGCCAGGCTGTTCGACGCGCCTCAGAAGGATGTCCTCGAAGTGCTCGACCCTGGAGCGGGTTCCGGCATTCTTGCGGCAGCTCTGGTCGAAACAATCGAGCATCGTTCCGACCGCGTAAAGGAAATCAAACTCACCTGCTATGAAACAAACCCGGACGTCATCCCCCTGCTTGAGGCAAATATCGAATATATGAAGCGAACGTCAGGAATAAGGCTGACCTCAGCGATTGTCAAAGAAAATTACTTATTGTCGCAGGCCGATGATTTTTCCGGAGCCGTTGTGGCCGCGGCAAATCCGTCGAAATTCGATTTGGTGATCGGGAACCCGCCATACTTCAAACTTGCGAAAGAAGCGCCGGAGGCCATATCGCTTATGAAAGTCTGTTATGGCGCGCCGAACATTTACTTCCTCTTTACGGCTATGAGCCTGTTCAACCTGCGCGACGGCGGGGAGCTGGTCTATATCATCCCGCGTTCGTGGACTTCGGGAGCGTATTTTGCCCGTTTTCGCAGCTACCTCCTGGAGCACGGCAGGCTGACGGACATTCACGTCTTCGCGAGCCGCAGCAGGGTCTTCGACAAAGAACACGTGCTGCAGGAAACGATGATTATAAAATTGCGAAAGACACGCAGGGCGCCAGCGACGATAAGGGTCACCTCATCTGCGGATTCCAGCAGTTTTAATGACATGACGGAGCTGTCCGTTGCCTATGACCTTGTCGTGTCCGGCCCGGAGCGTTATGTCTATCTGGTTACCTCTTCGGAGGACATTGACGTATTGCGAAGGGTAAATTCTTTTGAAGCCCCCATGCCCTCCATCGGGCTGAAGATGAAAACAGGCCTGACAGTTGATTTCAGACACCGGAGCCTGTTGCGCAATACTCCCGGCGATCACGTTGTTCCGTTGTTTCGCTCTCAGCACTTAAAAGGCGGGCGTGTGGTTTTCCCGACTGGAAGAGAGAATGAGTACATGTCCGACGAACTGTCCGGCATGGTGCAGCTCAATCGCAACTATCTCTTTGTCCGGCGGTTCACGGCCAAGGAAGAACGCAAACGCCTGCAGTGCGCGGTTTATTTTGCAAGCCAATACCCTGAATACCAGAAGATAAGCACTCAAAACAAGATCAACTTCATTGACGCCGTCGACAATTCGGAAATGAGCGAAGAACTCGTTTGCGGACTTTATATCGTCCTCAATTCGTCGCTCTATGACAGGTACTACCGAATCCTCAACGGCTCGACGCAGGTAAACGCCACAGAAATGAACACGATCCCCATGCCGGCCCGCAAAGACCTGGAACGCATGGGGCGCAGGCTGATAGAACGTAAAAATTACTCAACGGCATACTGCGACCGGATTTTAGAGGAAGTAATCCGTACCTGAAGGAGATGAAAGAGATGAAGCGGAAAAAATTAACGGGGTCAGGGGATGAATCCACTGCGGGGTATGGGGCAGGGCCCCATGTTTTTGGCTTAAATTTTTGGCTTAAGTTCCTGAAACTGGTTTTATACGGGTAAATTTCGCAGTGCGAAAAAGGATGATTGACAGTCCCGAATGCCCTGCTTACCATCTGACTAAAATACGTAAAAGCACGTATACGATGTAAAAATTTTACGAAGGAAGGTGTTTTTATGAAGCTGGACAAGGTTTCGGAATTTATGGAACAGGCCGGGGTTCCGGGCCGCGACTTGTACGACCGCTCCGCGAGCGGCAGGACATTCTCCGACGGCTGCCATTATCGGATCGAGTTTTCCGGCGTGGAGGGACCGAGGGTACTGGAGGCTCTGATCGCGGAGCGGCACAGGCGGGACATCCCCATTCACCGGCTGGTTTCCTTCTGTCAGGGGGGAACGCTGTTCGACGACGCCGAGCTGAAGGACTTCGCGCAGATGGCCGCCGAGGATAAAATGGAGGTCATCGCCATTCCCGGACCGAGGGCGGCCTGGGACATCGGGCGGCAGTTCCTTTCCCCGGAGGGCGCGCGCTGCGGAATGAACCTGAGGGGCAGCGACGAGATTCGCAAGGTCATCGCCGACATGTTCAGGATGTACGAGCTGGGGATGCGCGGCTTCATGCTGGTCGATCGGGGCGTTCTGGCTCTCGTCAAAAAGATGCAGGAACAGGGCAACTTCCCCAGGGACGTCACAATCAAGCTTTCCGTATGGGCCGGCGTGTCGTCGCCCGCGGGCGCGATGCTCGCCGAACAGCTTGGCGCGAATTCCTTCAACCCGGTCTCAGACCTCACTTTCCCCCAGATGGCGGCTATCCGCAGGGTCACGTCGATCCCCATCGACTTCTACATCTGGACCTTCAACTCCTACGGCGGCGAAAACCGCATCTACGACGCCCCCGAGGCGGCGAAAATCTACGCTCCCTGCTATTTCAAGTTCGAACCGGCCGTCAGCTCCAGCACCACCTATTCCCCCTTCACATCTGACGCGGAACACATCGCCCTGATGCAGAAAAAGGTAAAGTGGGCCGAGTGGGTCATTCATCACGTGATGGAAAACGAACCGGGCCTGAAACTCTCGCAACAGGGCGCTCCAGACCTTTTCCTGCCCAGGTTGCAGTAAAAGACCCGCGAAGCCGGCGTTTTTGAGGCTTTCGGAGGAACGCATGAATGGTACGGACAGGAGCGAGAATTCGCGAAGCGTTGCCTCGGTGATGCGAACCTTCAGTATTCTGGAGTTTCTCGCCCGACAGGGCGAGGCCCGGCTGTCGGACATCAGCACGGCGACCCGGCTCGACGCCAGTACCGTCCACCGCCTTCTCTCTACGCTGAAGGAGATGGGTTACGTCCGCCAGGTGACGGGCCGAAAATACCGTTTCAGCTCCAGGCTGGCGTGGCTCGTCCGCCCCGATTTTCATATGAGAGAGCGGGCGCGCCCCCTGCTCGACGCGCTGGCGTCGGAAACGGGGGAGACCGTGAGCCTGGGGATCCTGGACGGCACGGACGTGCTCTATCTGGAGACAGTCGAGAGAAAAAGCAACTTTTCCATGCGCCTTCCGGTCGGCCAGAAAATGCCGGCCTACTGCTCGGCCCTGGGCAAGGCTATTTTGTCCTGCCTGTCCTTCGATGAAGTGCAGGAGCTTTTCAGGGATGTCCCTTTTCGGCGATACACGAGGTTTTCCCTGAAAGATCCGGATGAATTGTGGGGAGATCTGGAGGCGACGCGCTCGCGGGGCTACGCTCTCGACAGGATGGAATCTCATGACGGGCTCTCGTGCGTTGGCGCGCCGCTTCGAATCGGAACGGGGAAAGTCTGGGGAGGCGTCAGCGTCTCCTGTCCATCGAGCTCCTGTTGCCGTGACGGAACCGTTCCCGACAGCGTCATTCTCAAGCTGCTCGTCGCGGCCGGGAAAATTTCCTCCATTCTGGAGCAGGAATTGCCGTACCACCGGTAACGGACATCGAAAGGAGCGGTAAACGTGGAACGAGAGGGTTTGGAGGCCGTTCTCCGCGCGGCGTCGAAGAAGCTGGCTTTCTTCAGATACAGGGGAAGGTTTTTCGTCTACTCCATGCTCGCGGGCGCGTTCTGTTCTCTGGGGATGGCCTTCGCCTACAGCGTGGGAAGCGCTTTCTATCTCACTCCGGGCGCGCGGGAGCTTTACAGGCTGAGCATCGGGGTCGCCTTTTCCCTTTCCTTCACCCTGATCATTTTTGCCGGATGCGAGCTTTTCACGAGCAATGTCCTCGTGATGACGGTGGGGTCCCTCTCCCGGACCGTCGGTTTTTTCGACGCCGCGTTCTTTTTGCTTCTCTGTTACGCCGCCAACCTGGTCGGAGCCGCCTTCGCGGGATGGGCCGTCGGCATGACGGGCCTTCTGGACGGCCCTGTCGGGGAACTGATCGCGAAGGCCTCGATCGACAAGGCGGAGCTTCTTTTCGTTCCGGCTTTTTTCAGGGGAATTCTGTGCAACACCCTCGTCTGCCTGGGGTATTGGGCCATGATAAAAGCCCGTTCGGAGGCGGCGCGTCTGATCGTCATCGTATGGGTTGTCGCCGGATTCGTGACGCCGGGCTACGAGCACAGCATCGCCAACGCCGGAATTTTCTCCATGGCCTTCATGACTCCCGGGGGAATCTCCACGGGCGGAATGTTGTCCGGAGTTTGGAACAACCTTCTCCCCGTGACCCTGGGTAACCTGGCGGGCGGCGCTCTGCTTGTAGGCGTGCCCTACTGGATCGCCGGGCGCGGGACAAAAGAGGAAAAGGAGGTTTAACGTTGTGAAAGAAACGTATGAACGCGCCGCTGAAAAATATTTCGACGCCGTCGTCGAAACCGTCCGTGAAATGCTCCGCATCCCCAGCCCATCCGGCGAAGAGGGGGCCATGGCGGAGTACGTGATGAAAAAAATGCGTGAACTCGGCTACGACGAGGTGAGAGCCGACCGCGCGGGCAGCGTCGCCGGACGGATGAAGGGGACGGAGAGCGGAAACGGAAAGTCCGTCATGCTGAACTGCCACCTGGATGTTGTGGACGAGGGCCCGCACGAGAAGTGGAAATATCCGCCCTTCGGCGGCGAGGTCGCGGACGGCGCGATTTGGGGACGCGGAGCCAGCGACACGAAGGGAACGTTCGCCGTGCAGCTCTATACCCCGTACATCCTGAAGCAGGAGGGTCTTCTGCCGCGGGGCGACATCTGCGTCGTGGGCGTCGTTCATGAGGAAGACTCCGGCTTCGGCGCCATGACGATGGCTGAGGACGGCTTTTTTACGGATTACGCCGTCATGGGCGAGGCGACGGAAAACGACATCGCCGTGGCGTGCCGGGGGCGTATCGGCATCGAGGTCGTGATCACGGGCAGGTCCGTCCACGCGAGCATCCCCGCCGAGGGTTTTAACCCCTTCGATTTTCTGGGTCCCTTCCTGAGCGCGATCAAAAAATACGAGGGGCTCTCGGACCCCAGGTATGGAAGCTCCCTGCTGACCCCAACTAAAATTCTTTCGTCGGAACCGGGTACGAATGTCGTCCCGAACTGGCTTCGGCTGAGCCTCGACTACCGCAGTATACCGGGCGAGACCGGCGAATCCGTGATCGGCCGTCTCCGGAGGCTGGCGGAGGAGTGCTCCGTTCCCGGCGTCTCGGTGGAAATCGCGCCCGCGACCATTCCGATTCGCTGTTACACGGGCATGACGGGCTCGGGGCTGATGGGAGAACCCGCGTTCGGGATCGACGAGGACGACGACGCCGTCAGGAGGGCAAAAGCGGCCCTTGAGGAGGCTTACGGTCGTCCCGTGCGGACGAAGCCGTGGGCGTTCGCGACGGACAGCGGGCACTTCGCGCAAAAAGGGGTGCGGGTCATCGGATTTTCTCCCGCCGAAATCAGAAAATGCCACACGGTCGAAGACAACATCCGTCTCGACATGCTGAAGGAAGGAATTGTCGGCTACCTGGCCCTGGCAGGGGGCTTTTGCGGCTGACGAAATCTGCACACCGAAAAATGGAGGAATGAACATGAGTCAGGCGACAGCGGAGCAAAAGAAAAAAAATTTCAACTTCAATCCCTTCGTGATGTTGTTTCTGGTCATCATCGTCGTCTTTGCGGCCACGTTCTTCGTGGAGCCCGGCGCGTTCGACCGGCAGGTCGTCGACGGGCGGAATCAGGTCATCCCCGGCAGCTTCCACGCGACGGCCCGAAGTTCCCTTTCCTGGTTCGATATTTTCCGGGCCGTGCCGAACGGACTGATCGGCGCGGCGAGCATCGTGTTTCTGGTGCTGATCGTGGGGGGCTCCGTCGAAATTTTCAACAGGACGGGCGCGATTCCGGCGGGGGTTGCCCGCCTCGTCAACGTATCCGGCAGGGGCGGAAGCGCGTATGTGCTTATCGTGCTGTTCGCCGTTTTTGCGGTGCTGGGCGGCTTCCTTGGCTGGGTCGAGGCCTCGATTCCCTTCGTGCCCCTCGTGGTTCCGATCGTGCTGGCTCTGGGTTTCGACTCGATGACGGCGGTCGGCGTCGTCATTCTGGGCAGCATGGTGGGCTTCGCCGTCGGCCCCACGAACGTCTACACCATCGGCATCGCCCATCAGGTAGCCGAACTTCAGATGTTCTCGGGCTTCGGTCTGCGTTTCGCCGCGTATCTCGTCTTCTGCGCCGTCGCGCTGGCTTATCTGCTCGTCTACGCCTGCAGGGTCAGGAAAGACCCCTCCCGGTCTCTCGTCGCCGGCGTCGACGTGTCGGACCTGATGCTCGACTACGCCGCGGAAAAGGATAAAAAACTGGAGGCGCGGCATATCCTCTCGCTGTCGGTCCTCGCGGGGACGTTCTGCGTGGTCGTCTACGGCATGACGCAGTTTAAATGGAACATCAACGACATGAGCGCCGCGTTCCTCGTCGCGGGCGTGCTCGCCGGGTTTATCGGCCAGCTGGCCCCCGGCGACCTGGTCACGGCCCTTCTGACCGGCGCAAAGGGCTCCATGGGGGGCGCGATGGTCGTCGGCGTCGCCCGCGGCGTTCAATGGATGATGGACAAAGGGAACCTGCTCGATCCGATCATCAACGCGCTTTCCGGCTACCTCGCGGGGCTGCCCCCCGTCGGCTCCGCCGTGGGCATCGTCGCCGTCGTGACGTTGCTCAACGGCATCGTGGCCTCCGGGAGCGCCAAGGCCATGGCTCTCATGCCCATCATCATCCCTCTCGCGGACCTGGTTGGCGTCACGCGCCAGACCGCCACGTTCGCGTATCAGTTTGGCGACGGAATTTCCAATATGGCCTGGTTCACCTACGGGACGCTCCTGATTTTCCTGTCCTACGGCAGGGTCTCCCTCGCAAAATGGTATAAATTCCTCTGGCCGCTCCTCGTGATCCTGTTCGCGCTGTCCGCCGTTTTCCTTTTTATAGCGGTCGAAATCCAGTACCGGTAGAACCGACCCCGTTACGCGCGGAGGATTCACCATACCTCCTCCGGCCGAAAGCGGCCTGTAAGCGTTCAGGCTCGGGGGGCAGCGTCCCTTCCTCAGATTTTTAAATGGGAAGGGTATGCCCCCCGCGCCGCTGGCATCATAACGACAGGCTAAAATTTATACTTTATACACGTGAAAATTGAAATTAAGCACTTGAAATGTAATTTATATCTGTCTATAATTCAAAAGCTCACTGATCTTTATTGAAGTATTGTCCATAATTGCTACAAAGAAGGGAGTGTTTGTACGATGCGTAAGTTGCTGGCGGTTTTACTTATATGTGCGTGCTGGACGGGGAGCGCTTTTGCGGGGGAAGCGAAGGCTACGGACCTGGGGCAGGTTTTCGAGATCCTGAAAAGCAAACAGTTTGTGGATATGACTCATTCTTTTGGCCTGGGGATCCCTCACTGGCCGGGGTTCGAGGACATGAAAACAGAGCAGCTTTACGACTACGACTCCGATGGGTTCCGGGCTCACCGATATTCGCTGGTGGGACAATGGGGAACGCACGTCGATCCCCCCGCGCACTTCATCAGGGGACTGCGCACGGCCGACCGGATTGACGTGAAGGAGATGATCGCTCCTCTGGCCGTTCTCGATATTAGCGAAAAAGCCCTGAAAAATCCGGACTACGAGGCCGCGATATCGGATCTGGAAGAATGGGAGAGCCGCAACGGGCGCTTGCCGGAGGGGACGTTTGTCGTGCTCCGGACCGGCTGGCATAAGAAGTGGCCGGACGGCAAGGCCTTCCAGAACGCCGATGAGAAGGGCGTTTCCCATTTCCCGGCCTGGGGTCTGGAGCTTCTGAAGGTGCTCTTCGAGCAGCGTAAAGTTCTCGCCATCGGGCACGAAACGACCGACACCGATGCCGGTTACAAGGGCAACATGGAGTGCGAGACCTACGTTCTTGCGCAGAATCATTATCAAATCGAATTGCTCGCCAACACGGACCCGCTTCCGGAATGGGGAGCTCTGATCGTCGTCACCTGGCCCAAGCCCCTCGATGGCACCGGCTTTCCCGCCAGGGTTTTCGCCATTCTGCCCTGACAATGGCAGGCAACACACAAAGAAAAAGTCGCGACTCTTTCCGGTTCAGGCGGGCAGGGAGTAAAGTCGTTTTTTTCCTTCTGATATTCGTATTTTTTGGAGAATTGTCCACATGGAGCTTTGCCGCCGCATATATCGGCGAATCTTCGGCAAAATCTATCGCTTTGAAACACGCGGGTTTATCGGAGTCAGAGGCGAAGGTTGTCAAACTGGCGCTCTACGACAAACACAGAACCGTGCTGTACGACATCGAGTTTCTCAGCGCCGGCGCAAAATACAGCTATGAGATAAATGCTGTTTCCGGCGAGGTTATGGCATACTACCGCAAAGACAGGGCAGTATCGGACGAGAATAATGGCGACAGGGGCAGTGACATTGGAAGCGAAAAAGCGAAATCCATCGCCTTTTCACATGCAAAGGTCTCTGAGTCAGGCGTGTATGAATTCGAGTTGAAACTTACAGAGAAAAAAGGCGTCAGGATATACAAAATTGACTTTGAACACGGCAACATGGAATATGAATATGAGATCGATGCGAGTACGGGAGCTATTTTGCGCTTTAAAGCCGAACGTGATTGAAGGAGAAAAATTGAAGGAGAAAAATTAACGGGGTCAGGGGACTGAGCCCCTGCGGGGTTTTTGCCGGGCGGAGCCTCGCGGTTTGGGTTTTGAATTTGTTGACATGCATGAAAAAGGCCCATCAATTCCTGTTATAAGGAGTTGATGGGTCTTTTTCTGATCGGGCCCTGGTCTTCGTGCCTGAACGGCGGCGCTTATTTTTCTTATTTTTTTATTTTTTCAGAAATTCCAGTACGCTTGCCTGAAATATTTTGTAATAAGGCTTTTCCATCATCATCGCGTGAGCCGCGCCCTCGATGACCTTCAGTTCTCCGTTCGCCAGAGTCTTCAGGGCCTCCTCGCAGAGGGCGACGGTGACGTAGGGATCTTTGTCGCCCACGATCAGAAGCGTCGGAGCTTTGAGCTCCGCCGTCGGGATCAGGCGTTCCGTCGGCGCGACCAGCAGATCGCGTCGGCCTCCGTTGGGGCTTCCCGCGCCGTCGTAGCGCCAGCAGTTGGAAAGAAACGTATCCGCGACGGGGAGTTCCACGATGTCGTAGTCGATGGAGTTGTCGGCCTTTACCTGAAAGTCGCTCGCGGCGTGCTCCCACGTGTTGACGTGATAGGCGTCGGTGACCTCTATTGCCGCGAGTCCGGCGACGATGGGAGCGTAGAGCACCAGCCTGTTGACGAGGTCCGGATAGCGGACGGCGAAACGTCCGCCGGTCACGGTTCCCCAGCTCCACCCCAGAACGTCGAGCTTCGCCGTCTTCGACGTTTCCGTAATGAGCCTGGCCGCGGCCGCGATGTCCTCGGCCGCGTAGTCCGAGTTGGGCGCGAAACCGTCCCCGACCTTTTGGGAACTGCCGTATCCGGCGATGTCGAGCAGCCAGACCGAGTAGCCGTTGTCGGCCAGGAAACGCGCCAGGCTGTAGTCGCCATAGTTCACGTCGAATTCATGCGACGAGTACGTCAGGCCATGGACCAGAAGAATCGGCTTTTTCCCGCCGTCGTCCGTCTGATAGCGCTCCAGATGAAGCTGAACCCCATTGCGCTCGAGCGGAAAGACCGTCCTCTGAACATCCGCGGCAAAAGCAAAAGCACTCTGCAACGCCAAAACAACGAGCAATACCCCGGTACGTAAGGTACGTAACATAATAATCCCTCCTGCCAAAATTTAGTTATTTTACAATACAGTTTCAGCAGAGGAAAGTCAATATAAACAGTAAGCTTTGAAAGTCAGGCTCTGTAAACTCACGGACGACAGCCGAACGCGCAGGTGGGGAAGTTGCAGGGCTCGCAGCCGCGGCAGAGTCCGCCGACGCCCCAGCGCCTGATTTCCCTGTCCGTGGGGATCAGGCCCGCGTAAATCCGGTGCATCATCGTGTCCAGCGCCGTGACGGCGGAATGCACCGCGCAGGCGGGGACGCCCAGCAGAATCGTGTCGCCCTTTTTCGCCAGCATCAGGTTCGAACCCGGCAGCACCGGCGCGCCCCTGAAGACGACCTCCGAGGCGACGTCGCGGATGGCGGCGGGGGTCAGGTCGTCGGCGTCGACGCTCATGCCCCCCGTGCAGAGGACGACCTCCGCGCCCCTCTCGATCCAGGACTCGACGCACGCGCGAATTCGTTCCCTGTCGTCGGGAACGACCTCGTGTCCGATCAGGGGCGCTCTGTAAAGCTCCAGCTTCTTCTCGAGCTTCCCCGGGAACGCGTCCTTCACGCGCCCCTCCCAAATCTCGCGCCCCGTCGTCACGAGGACCGTCCGAAGCGGACGGAAGGGCAGCAGTTTGAAGGGGGAAAGGCAGCGCTCGGCGTGCCGCACCGTCGCCTCATTCACGACCAGAGGCCCCACTCGCCACGCAGCCACCGTCTCGTCCTTCATGACGGGCATTTTGTCGGGCAGAGTCGCAAAGACCCAGTTGGCGTCTTCATTGATCGCGTGCACAGCCTCCTCGTCGAACGACAGAAGGCCGTCCTGAAGGGCGATGAGGCTGCATTTGCCCTCCGAGGGCCCCTGGACCGCGAAGTTCGTTCCTTCCATATGAAAGGAACAAACGCGGGCGGCGACGCGAAGCGCCGCGTCGTCCTCGTGAACCTCGTCGGGATCGAGTTCGAGGATCGAGAGATGCTCCCGTCCCATGCGCTTGAGCAGCGCAATATCCTCCTCCAGAACGACATGTCCCTTTTTGAAACGAGCGCCCTTGTAGCCGACCTCCGGATCGATCAGCGTCAGGTCGTGGGAAAGCGCCGTTCCCGCGGCCTCATCCACGTCAATAACCTTTACCTTCACGATAACACCCCCATTAAGATGCTGCCTTATTATATATGGCGCATCGTAACATGACGAACCCGAAGGCGCCCGGGCATGTCGGTTTAAACATTATAGGATATTTATGAAAAACGGCGGTTATCGAGGGGAGGTGTATAATTTCCGTATCGAACGGGCATAACAGCCAGAGAAGGTGCAAAATGGACCATATCGACTTCCATATTCATTTATACCCGCCGGAGATCGTCCGGGACGCCGAAAAAATTTCAGAAAGCGAGCCTTATTTCGATGCGCTGACCCATAACAGCGTCCATAAATGGGGGACGATCGACGACCTCTTGCCCCGCATGGAACGGGACGGCGTCGAGCGCGCCGTGGTCGGCGGGTTCGCTTTTCGGGACATGGGCCTGTGTCGATTCTGCAACGATTACATCATCGATTGCGTGAAACGCTACCCCGAAAAACTGGACGGCATGTGTCTCGTTCCCCCTCTGGCAAGGGGTTTTGACGGGGAAATTCTGCGCTGTGCGGAGGCGGGACTGATCGGAGCAGGGGAGTTCTTCCCCGAGGGGCAGGGAATCGACATCGCCGACGCGTCCCAGACATGGCGACTGGCCGGCGTCCTGCAGGAGGCGAACCTGTGCGTCCAGTGGCATACGGCCGAGCCCGTGGGGCACTCCTACGCGGGCAAGGGCAGCGTGGGGCCCCGCGAGGCGGCGCTTTTCTGTATGCACCACCCGGAGGTCAGGGTGATTTTCGCCCACCTGGGCGGAGGCCTGTGGCTTTACGAGCTGATGCCGGAGATGAAGCTTTACCTGTCCAACGCGTATTACGACCTGGCGGCCCTGCCGTGGCTTTACGAGCCCGCGATTCTGAAGTCGATCGAGGCGACGGGAGTCGCGGATAAATTTTTGATGGGCACGGATTTTCCGATACTGGACTCCCTGCGCTATAAAAAAGCCATCGAGATGTCCGGCATCTCCAGAGAGACCATCGAAAAAATAAATCGCGCCAACGCGATCTCTCTTTTAAAGGACCTCAGATCAAACTCAGGGGGGCACAGCCCGTTCAGCCCTGGGCTGGCCCCCCTGAACCCCCTGATATTTCCCTGACGCCGGACACCTGAGGCTCGTTACCGGAGATTCGCATTTTGAAGATTTACGAATGTCTTATAACGTATCTTATGTAACATCATGCGCGAATTTTGAATAGTGGGTCCAACCCTGCAGAAACGGGGAAGCGCATCCGACAGAGAGGTCAGGATTTTCCCGCTCCTAAAAGGACCCTTTTTATGAACAATGTTGTATAATATAAAAAAGGGTGAGTGCTATGGCGCAATCTACGCTTACGGTTCGTATGGACAATGAGTTGAAAGAAAAATTTGAGACTCTTTGTGGTGTGTTTGGGATGAATCCTTCAGTGGCCATGACTATTTTTGCAAAAGCAGTTGTGCGTGAGCGCAGGATTCCCTTTGAGATCACGGCAGGAGAGGACCCTTTCTGGAGCGAGGCGAACATAGCTCATCTCAGGGCCGCTGTTGCGGATGTAAAGGCAGGGAAATATGCCGTCCATGATTTGATTGACGAGGACGGCGTTGATGATAAAAGCATGGCAGGATGAAGCATGGGATGATTATTTATACTGGCGGACACAGGACAAAAAAACCTTCAACCGCATAAATAAGCTCATCCAGGCTATCGATAGGAGCCCTTTTGAAGGGATTGGCAAGCCTGAACCCTTGCGGCATGAATTTCAAGGTTACTGGAGCAGGCGCATTGACGGCACGAATCGGCTGATTTACGAAATAAAAGAAGATATGATCCTGACCGTACAATGCCGTACACACTACGATTAAGTTGACAGCAGTGATCTAACGACTGGATTTTTGTCCCACCGATTTCCGCGCTCGCCACGTGAAGCGCGTCGTGTGCTCTGACGTTAAATCGCTCAAGTTCCTTTGATCTCTCAACTATTTCATCCGTCAGTCAATATTACGCGATGCACGCCCACAAAGCAGGAGAACTTTTTGCATCCTGCACCAGTCTGCGGATTTGGGCTTAAGGCTCGCTTCCCTGGTAGTGGGCCTAATGTGTTGATGGATTTTCATAAAGGCACTAATATCAACGTCTGAAAACTGTTCATCAACACGTTGAGCCCACTACCGCTTCCTTAATGCTTCTTCCTGCCTTTGAGCGTCGCAAGGCCGAGAGCCATTACGGCGAAGCCGAAGCTGAAGCCGACCTCACAACCGCCACCGCCGCTGCTGGAGCCTCCGTAATTATTTCCGCCGCCGTCAGTCGTGCTCACCGTCAGCGTGGCGGCGCCCGACGTGACGCTTCCGCCCTCATTGCTGACGACGCATCGGAATTGATCCGTGTGGTCGTTGATTGTCACGTTATAACGCGTCAATGAGGCTGTGTCGACACCGCTGTAATAGGCCGGGTTTGGCGTTATCCACCTGCTTTCCAGATGATCATAGACGTTCCACTTGTACGAGAGCGTTCCGCTGCCTGCGCCCTTCACGCTGAAGGTTGCGGTTCCGATCCTTTTAGCGTACTTATACTTGGTAATAGCTACCAAATACTTCCGCATAGTATATCTTCAGGCCATACAGCCCGAAGTTAAAGCTGGATCTCGCAAAGCTCGAAGAAAGATTC
>JAISSA010000254.1 GCA_031273365.1 Synergistaceae bacterium | reverse complement strand
CCTTCCCGTCTCGCCTCATTCTCCCCAGTGTAGAAAGTCCGAAAACGGGGGACACCCAAACTACATGTCCAGTATAACGCAAACTTCCCCAAAAGTTTCCCTGTACCTGCGGTCCTGCTTGGCCTGGCGATAGACGACGAGCAGCGCGGCATAACGGAGTTTCGAGTCGAAAAGCAGGAATGAAGGTTGCTGGAAATATTCGTATAAAACATAATCCGCCCTTTGCTTCGACAGGGGAAGTATGTCAGAATAGCGGGCATTATGACGCACGACGAGATTTTATACGGCAGGCTGAGGCTCTGGCAGCCCGACGAAGGGCCGCGGGTGAATATGGATACGGTGCTGTTGGCCGCTTACGTTCGTCCGCGATCCCGGGGCCGATCGGTCTTTGTTGAACTGGGAAGCGCCACCGGCGCGGTCGCGCTGATGCTGGCCCTGCGTTTTCCCGAAAAACTTCAGATTCTGGGTCTGGAAATCCAGCCGGAACTGGAGGAGCTGGCCCTGCGCAACTGTCTCGAAAACGGCCTGACGGATCGGGTTTCCTTTCGCCGTATGGACCTGCGGGAGCACCGCGCGCTTCCGCCCGCGTCGTTCGACGGGCTGGTCGTCAACCCTCCCTATGAAGAAGAGGGGCGTGGACGTAAAAGCCCCGTTTCGACGGTGTCGATAGCCCGACAGGGCACGTGCTGCACGTTGCGGGACGTCGCAGATGCTTCTTTCTGGCTCCTGAAGACCGGAGGGCGCTTCTTTGCCGTCCTGCGGGCCGACCGCGCGGCCGAGTTTCTGACCCTGATGAACGAAAGAAAAATCACGCCCAAACGCCTGAAGTTCGTCCATCCCCGCGCCGGGAAGAGGGCGAACCTGTTTCTGGTCGAGGGCGTGAAGGAGGCCGGCTCGGGCCTGATCGTCGAACCGCCCCTTTTTGTGCACGAAGATACGGGAGAGTATACGGCCGACCTTCTGAAGGCCTATGAACCGGAGGGATTGCCATGCCTTTGACGCTTGTGCCCACCCCGATCGGCAATCTGGAGGACATCACGCTGCGAGCCCTTCGCGTGCTGAAGGAGGCGGACCTGATCGCCTGCGAGGATACGCGCACGTCCTCCGTCCTCCTGAAACGTTATCATATCGTTAAACCCCTGATTTCCCTGCACCGCTACAACGAAAAAGAACGCACGGCGCGCCTTGTCGCGGCCCTTGGCGAGGGGAAGCGCGTGGCGGTGATCAGCGACGCCGGAACGCCGGGCATCAGCGACCCCGGCTTTCTCCTTCTTCAGGCCGCGCGCTCCGCCGGGTTCGAGGTCGACGTCCTGCCCGGTCCCTCCGCCCTGCTTCCCGCCGTTCTTCTCTCCGGCCTGCCTCCCCATCCCTTTGTATTCTGCGGTTTTCCTCCCGAAAAGCCGGGCGCGCGAAAGAAATTTTTCGCCTCCCTCGCTCCTCTGTCATACACGCTGATCTTTTATGTTTCGCCCCATAAGGCGGACCGCCAGCTCGCTGGGATGATCGAGTCCTGGGGCGACCGGCCGGCGGCGCTCGTGCGGGAAATCAGCAAGGTCTACCAGGAGGCCGTTCGGGGAACGCTCTCCGGGATAGCGGCGCGACTGGAGGAAGGACTGAAGGGGGAAATGGTCCTGGTCGTGGCGGGCAAAGAGCAGGACGCCTCCGACGACTGGCGGGAACGGGCGAGAGAGCTGAGGGCCGGGGGGCGCTTTGCGAGAGAGATTGCGGAGGAGATCGCGGAGCTTTACAACGTGCCCAAAAACGCCGTGAAGGAGTTTCTGATGAACGATCGACAGCCATGAGGAGAAACGTTCGGTTCCGACGGGACGGCGCCCGTCGCTTCTTTACTATGTGGTCTTCTTCCTCTAAGATATACGTAATTTGCGAAAATGGGTCTGCATCTTATACTGGACCGGTGGGAAGGGAGATCGTAAATGCGTCATCTCAGGGTAGGGTTGAAGCTTATTGCAGGTTTTTCTCTGGTATTGCTGTTTTTTGTCGTTGCCGTATTTTTCGGCTGGAGGAGTATTCGGGCGGTTTTGCGGAACAGCAGCTTTCTGGCGCGTGAAATTTCGGACTCCATGCTGACGGCCTCGAATATCGAGCGTAAAAGTTACGACATGTTCCTGAGTATGCGGGCGTTCATGTATCTGGAAGACGACAGCGACCTGGCCGAGGCGCGTCAAAACCTCGCCTTGGCCAGGGAAGGGATGAACGCGGCCATAAAGCAGAGCGCCGTGGATTCCCGGCTGAGCGGCCTGAGGGAGTTTAATGGAGTCTCTCCCATACTCGAGGAGTACGGAGGCAACGTCGACGAGGTCGCCCGTCTGACGGACCGGAAGCATAAGGCGATAGAGGCGTTGAACCGGCAGGGCGAGACTCTGCAAAAATCGCTGGACGTCCTCTCGGACGCGGTGTATGCGTCGCTGGAGAACAACGCCGGCAGCGGAGATCCGCAGATCATCCTGTTCAGCGTAAAGCGCATCAAAGACGCCGAAAAACTTTACTCGGAGGTCGCCGAATTGCGCCGCCACTATGTCGAAGCCCTGCTGGCACGCGACACGAACGCCCTGAGCAGACTGGTGTCCTATATCGGGCAGGTGCGGGACGATGTGAAAAACTTCGGTGCGGTAACGACAGGCCCGGATATTCTGGCGAAGCTGGATGAGACCGAAAATTGTCTGGGGCGTTATCAGGAGATGCTGAAAGACGTCGTGACGGAGAGCGTAGCCCTGCTGAAGGCCCATGACGCGCGACAGACCCCCTACAGGCAGCTCAACGACAGAACTACGGAGGTTGCGATAGCGTCCCAGAAGCAGGTTCAGGATATTTCAACGCGATCCATGGAGGAGCTGAGCGCCACGATTACGCTTCTGGTCACGGGCACGATCGTGGCCATCGTCATTGCTCTCCTGGTCGCGTTCTTTATTTCCAGAATGATAACAGGACCGCTTCATACCATCATCGACCTGGCAGGCAGGGCCAGCAGGGGAGATCTGACGGTGGAGCGGAGCGACTTCCACTA
Organism: Synergistaceae bacterium; assembly: GCA_031273365.1. Classification (GTDB taxonomy): domain Bacteria; phylum Synergistota; class Synergistia; order Synergistales; family Aminobacteriaceae; genus JAISSA01. Next base: position 10,619 of record JAISSA010000254.1, on the reverse strand, counting down.
CGACGGACGCGACGAGCTGGGCGTTCTGGTGGATGCGCTTTTTGACATGATCGCCTCGCAGAAGAGATCGGTGGAGTACATCCTGAACGCGACGACGCAGGTGAGCGAGGGCGCCGAGCAGTTGCTGGCGATATCCGAGGAAAGCAACAGCGCCATGCATGAGATCCAGACGTCCGTGGATGGGGTCTTCACGCTTTGCGAGTCGAACTCCGCGGCGCTGGAGGAGTGCAACGCGGGAATCGAGGAGATGTCCGCCGGCGCCATGACCTCGGCTCAGTCGTCCACGGAATGCGCGGAGTCCATTGCACAGACGGCGGAGATCTCGGGACATGCGATAAAGATGGTCAGCGAGGCGATTGGGGAGATGGGGACGGTGAACTTCAAGACGCAGGAAAGCGAGCAGAAGATCGCCGACCTGGTGGAGTCGGTGAACCAGATCAGCTCCTTCGTAACCGTCATCACCTCGATTGCGGATCAGACCAACCTGCTGGCGCTGAACGCGGCAATAGAGGCCGCGAGCGCGGGCGAGGCCGGGCGCGGGGTTGCCGTCGTGGCCGAAGAGGTGCGCAAGCTGGCCGAGGAGTCCGGCCGGGCGGCGCAGAACGTGGAAACACTGATCGCGGCGCTGCAAAAGGGTGCGAAGGACTCGATCGCCGTCAGCACGGAGTCCGTGGGGATCGTGAAGACCACCCTGGTCAGGGCCGAACAGGCGCAAAAGAGCCTCAACGAGGCGCTGTCGGAGATGGGCAGAGCCAACGACTCGGTACAGAGCATCGCCGCCGTGGCTCAGGAACAGGCGGCCTCCAGCAGGGAAATCGCCTCGGCGATCGACAGCTCCACAAAGGCGACGGTCGACATGAAGGACAGCATCGATCACATCAGAAAGCGCGCCGAGGACGCAACCCAGGCCTCGGGCGACGTGGCGCAGCATGCGGAGATCATGAGCACTCTGGCGCAGGAGCTGCGTCAGATGATGGACAGTTTTAAAATTCAGAAGGACGAAACCCGGACGCCGGGCCGGCCGAAAAGCCCCGCTCAGGCGGCACTCAGGGCCTGACGCATCCAAATAATGGCGAAAGGGCAGGCCGCACTGCCCTTTCGTAAGCAATATCGCCAGCTTATAGTCCAAAACGCGGGGCCCGCCCCGCACCCCGCAGGGGACCGAGTCCCCTGACCCCGTTAATTTTTTTCTTTTTTTTCGGTTCCTGCTGACATTGCTTCGCGATATGCTACATGAACCGTTCGACTTCGCCCTTCTGTGCCTCGAAGACCGGGATGTAGGGCTGCGGTTTACGGCCGAAGCAGATGTCCATCTGCTCGTAAAACGCAATTTCGTCGATGTTGACGAAGCGCTGCACGATGGCCTCGCTGGTGGGCATATAGCGTATTTTACCGTTATTGACCTCCACGACCGTCACCCCGACGATGCCCTCGTCCAGCAGGATGACGCCCGCCGCGCCGATCTCCTTGCCGAAGTTCACGTCGTATGCCGCCGTCGCGCCGCTGCGCACCATGTGCCCCGGGATGACCTCGCGCACCTCCGGGATTTCGAAGACTCCGGGGACAAACATGCCCGAGGCCTGCATAAACTGGCGTATTTCCGGATCGGCCTTCATCATCTCCTCGAGGCGACCGCGAATAGAACGCGCCGCGCCCGTCAGCTTCACGTGCCCGAACGAGTCCTTTCCCCCGTCGTCGTCCGAAAAGAACTTTCCGTTTTCACCCCTGACGCCCTCCGCCACCACCATGACGTAGGTCCCGGCGCGCACATCGGAGTTCATGATACGCCTCATGTAGTAGTGCTTCATGTGCTCGTAGACCACGTCGAAATCCACGTTGATCTCCGGGATCAGGATACAGTCCGCGTCCGCCGCCACGCCTCCGCGGAAGGCCGTGTGCCCGGCGTAACGCCCGAAGACCTCCACGATGATAATGCGGTTGTGGGTCTTTCCCGTGGTCTTGATGTCCTCGACAATGCGCGCGATCTTGTTGATGGCCGAATCTCCGCCCACCGAGTAGGTTTGCAGGTCCAGGTCCATCGTCTTGGGCGCGTGGACGCAGGCGATGCCGTTCTGGCAAAGGTCCACCACGACGCTTCCCGTATCGTCGCCGCCCGAGATCAGAAGACCGTCGATGTTGAACCGGCGCAGGCCCGACAGGATGCGATTGTACTTCTCGGGATCCCTGATTTTCGATATTTTGACGCGGCTGTGTCCCGCCTCGCTGCCGGCGAACGACGAGTTGACGTGGTCGGTGCGCTCCTCGTCCAGCAGGACGAGCCGGTCAAAATCCACGAGATTGTAGAGTCCTGCGTATCCGCTGGGTATGATATAGGCCCCGATCCCCCGCGACAGCGCCGCCTTCGCGGCCCCGCGCACCACCGCGTTCAATCCCCCGCAGTCGCCCCCCGACGTGATGATGCCGATGTTCTTCATTTTACCCATTCTCATCGTCCCCTTTTCCCTGAAATACCTGCGACATATTTTAACCCACCGTCAACAACTCAGGCCAAACCCAAGTCCGCAGGTTACGGACAAATTCGACACGTTGGGTTTTGAGGATTATAATTTATCCACATTTTATAAGGAGGATGCAGGAATGGATGAAAAATTCAGGACGACTCGACTGACCGGTTTTACCCCCGAAGAACGGGAGATGAACAAAAAACTGAACGATCTGTTCTGCGAATGGTATTCGTTTTTGGATACCGGGGAAAACAGGTCGCTTTTTGACGTCAAACTCTTTGTTTCCGATGGATTTTACCCTTATTATACAACCCGGCAGAAAAAGATCCTTTTCATCGGGCAGGAAGCGTTATGTATAGGCGGAGATAACTACATAGACATACTCTACGGAGCCTATAAAGAAAATTGCATAGGCGGCACATACATTAACCAACATCCTTTTCACCGTAGAATGCTGAAAATCGCTTATGGTTTAGTGCATGGGGCGCTGGAATGGGATAAGATTCCACCGGCCTCTGACTTGACAGCTTCTTTTGGCGGCGTCGACGGCCTGAGTTTTGCTTTCATGAATTTCTCGAAGCTGAGCAATGACAGCGGAGAAATTAAAGCGGATGTTAAAACTATTGACGCTTTTGGAAGAAGCACGGCCAAAAGCCCGGTAAATTTTTTCGAGAAAGAAATTGAAATTCTCGCTCCCGATCTTGTCATAGCTATGAATTTGGGTTCTGAGAAGATTCACTGTCTGGGCGACGTAAAAGCCACAAGTGAAAACAGGGGGGTGGCTGTAAATCGCTACAGCCTGTCCGTAAACGACAAAAAGATTCCTTTGCTGGAGACTTACCATTTTTCCGGTCATAACCTCTCCGACGCCAAAGATATTTACGAGCCTTTAGTCAGGGCGCTCGAAAATCCCCGATGAGTGACGCGGCGAGAAAAGAATCAAGTGGAATTGGAAGTGAAAATGAAAGTGAAAACGCTCGTCGGTTTTCTTCCTGAAATCCCGAATCGATATTCGGTTCGTCTCGTTTTACAGGACGTCGATCTCCACGCCGGGGAGGCGCTGGCCTAAAATTTTGCGCAGGACCTGCTCCTGCTCCCGTTCGCACAGGACCTTCCAGCCCATCGTTCCTTTTTCGAACAGAACCAGCATGTCCTTTTTCCTGAAGGCGAGCGTCACGTGCCGAACCTCGCTCCACGGCAGAATTTCCCTGTTGCGGGCGAGGGGGGTTTGCGTTTCCCGAACGATGCCTTCCGGGGCGAGGTAAATTTTTTTGCGGAAAAGCGACCCGTAAACGCACGCCGCCCCCACGATCAGCTTCGGAAAAGCGTCCCGAAAGGGCAGGGCCCTGCGGAGGGTGTCGTAAAAGTGACCGCCTGCGAGCAGCAGCCCGAAAAAAAGCATAAAAACCCGCAGGCCTCCGGACATCGCCCACGGGGTTTTGGAGTCCAGCAGAATTTTTCGTGATTGCGGCACGGCGTTTGGCTTACACGTTCTCCGGCTTCGTGCGGCTGAGCGTGAAATCGTCGCCGTCTCCGCTGCGCCAGGCGATGCCGACGCCCATGTACGTCATGAGAAGAGCCACGATGGGATTGAGCCAGTTCAGCAGGGCGTAGGGCAGATAGTCCACCGTCGGGACGCCGAGAGCCTTGCTCTGGTAAGCGCCGCAGGTGTTCCAGGGGACCAGGGCGGAGGTGAGGGTCCCGCAGTCCTCGAGACTGCGCGAGAGCATTCGGGCGTGCAGTCCCCATTTCTCGAACCGCGCCCTGAACATGCGTCCGGGCAGGACGATGGCGATGTACTGGTCTCCGGTGAAGACGTTGGCCATGAGACAGGCCGCGATAACGGAGCCCACAAGCCCGCCCGCCGTGTGGACCTTCTTCAGCAGGCACTCCAGAAGGACCTCGAGAAAACCGCAGCGGTCCAGGATGCCGCCGAAGGAAAGCGCGCAGAAGATCAGGGAGACGGTCCAGTTCATGGACTGCAGCCCGCCGCGCGTCAGCAGGGTGTTCAGGGTTGCCGCCGCCTCGGCGGCGTGCTCCGGGCTGACGCCGACGACGCCGGCCCGGGCCAGAAGGTCGGAGATCGCGGGAAAATCCTTTCCGGCGGCGACGACCTTTGCCGCGAGGTCGGGCTTGTAACCATTCTGGAGCACCTCGAGCAGCGCGTTCACGTCCGCGCCCTGAAGGATCGCCAGGAAGCATCCCGCCAGAACGCCCGCAAAGATGCTGGGGATGGCCGGTTTCTGGCTTGCCGCCAGGCCGATGACCAGAAGAGGGGGCACGAAACCCCAAAGCGAGATGCTGAACTCTCCCCGCATAAGCTCCTGCAGGGCCTGGATGCCCTGGATGTCCAGAGCGCCGCTCGCATATTCCCTGCCCATGACGGCGGCCACGACCAGCACGATGACGCAGGTCGGCGCCGTCGTCCAGCACATGGCGCGAATATGCTGAAAGACGTCCGTTCCGGCCATGGCGGGCGCGAGGTTCGTCGTGTCGGAGAGGGGAGACATCTTGTCGCCGAAGTACGCGCCGGAGATGGCGAATCCCGCGCAGACCGCGGGAGGAACGCCAAGCCCCGCGCCGATCCCCAGCAGCGCGATGCCCACGGTGCCCGTCGTGCCCCAGGAGGTCCCCGTCGCCAGAGACACGACGCTGCAAATGATCAGAGTCGCGATCAGGAAGATCGAGGGGGCGATCACGTTCAGGCCGTAGTAAATCATGCTGGGGACGACCCCGCTCAGAAGCCACGCGCCGATCAGCATGCCCACGGTGTAGAGAATCAGAACAGCCTGCATTCCCATGAGTATCGAGGAAAGCATGGCGTCCTCGATGACGGCCCAGCTCACCTTCATGCGGGTCATCGCCAGAACGGCGGCGACGACGGCGGACAGGACCAGCGGAATATGAACGTCGGTTTCCCATACCTGCACGGCGCTCAATATGGAAAAACCCGCCACGAGCAAAACGAACACGGCCTCCGCCAGCGTCGGCATACGCCCTTTTCGCGGGAATTCCGTTCTTTTATGTACATCCACGTCGCTCATTCGATCCCCTCCTTAAAGAGATGGAGGCAGTATAGCAGGACCCGGCAAAAATAACAGGAGAATAACGGACAGTAAAATGACGTAAAGCGATGACGCAACGAAGGGTGTTTTCTAAGCGCTCATGCCTCGGACGTCAGGGGAAATTTCCCCGCTGTGGCTCCAACTCCCCACGAACTGTGAGTTATAATTCAGGGAATATATTACGACATTAAGAAAATAATGTGAATGCCGTATTTCGGTGCACAGGACCAAAGCGCCGAAGTCGGACGCTTTGAGCCCGGGCGCAACGGGCTTCCGGATTATCGGGATGCATTGAAAATCATGAGAGAAACGAGGGATATTTATGAGCAACCCAATCAACGAACGGAAGCAGCGCGTGCAATATCAGCTTTCGCAACTGGAAGGCTGGGAGCAGGAAGCCCTGCTGCTGCAAAGTCGTCTTACTTCCGGCAACATGAAGCGTCTGACGGATAAGCTGACCGCCATAAGCGTTCTGAAGGAGGAAATCATCGCGGCCTTCTCTCAGCTTGGGGACTCGACGATTCGCGCAACCCCGGAGCTGACGACGCAGGATCTCCGTGCAAGGTATGAGGCGCTCCCTCAGGACGACGCAGGGCGGAGTCGCTTTATTGAAACCCTGCGGGATTTTTGTCGAATAAGCTCGGAAGACAATGCGTATGACGAAGCGCTGGAACCCTGTCGGCAGGAGGTTGATAGTATGCTGGCGACCCTTGCGGAGGGCGCGCCGGACAACCTGGAAGAGGATTATGCCCCGTATGCCGACGTCGTGAACTGTCTGAAAGGCGATGAGTCTCTGTTGCTCGGGATATCTGAAAGCGGGAAATTTTCTCCCGTGGTTTGTGTCGGCCTGGCGACAAAAAAGTATTCGCTGAAGATGGAAGAGGAAGATAAGAGGGAAGACAGGAATGTAAACGTTCAGGCCCAAAAGGACGGAACCCCATCAGCCCCGGGCCTCGCTGAGCCTCCGGACGAAGCCGGACGTTCCGAACCTGTCGGCGCCGACGTTCCAGCTCCGGAAATTCTCCCTTCTGAGGAAATTCAGACGCCCATTGGAAAGAAAGCGGAGCCAAAAATCTCCGACGAGACGTTCAAAGACGAGATGGAGGCAATCTCGGGTAAATACACCTCGGTCGCCATACTCCTGATAGCAGGCTGTCTGAAAGTGTTTACCGACGGGCAAATGCACAGGGCGCTTGTCGCAATTTTCGACGGCTATAACAAAGAGAAACTTACGGATACTTCGAAGAAACTGGATGCCCTCAGAGCGAATGGGTATCTGACAATGAAAAAACTGGAACAGAAGTGGACCTTTTGCCTGACATCTCTCGCGGTCGACTGCCTGACCCGGGAAAGTTTAAACGGGTTTATCCGCGAGAAGAAGCTGCTAAATATCCCCCTGCCTCCCCGGGGCAGAGCCCTTACCGGCCCAGGTAACGGGGCGTTGCCCCCGGATGCGGCATTGCTTCTAAAAGAGAACGACGGTCTGATCGCTTCCTGGGAAGAAAATCTCATCAGGAGATCATCTCCGAAAAACGCTCTCGCGGGTTCTTCTGTTTCGAAGCCAAATATTTCGAACTTAACACCAAATATTTTAAATTTAACACCAAATATTTCAAAGCCAAAAGCGCCTGTTTCTCCTGTCCCTTCCGCGGAGGCCGACATGAAGATTTCCATAAAGGAGGCGATTTCCGGTCCGGAAGCATCGCAACCGCCGGAGAAGAAACCCGATCAAAGCAAAAACAGCGTGCTCAGATCGAACGGGGCACAAAACCGGACTCCTCCCGTTGCCTCTTCCGCTTCTCGCAGGGAAGACGATGGGCCAGAGCCGTATGAGATCTGGGACGCGGAAAATCCGCCCCTCCGTGACGCCGCGTCGCGGACAACGGCCCTGGGACTGCTTGATGTACAAACGCCTGACGTCTCTTCCATGCGAGCGCTGATTGCCGTTCTCATCGAAGAAGCGTCCGGGACGGAGATCAATACCAGCCTTCCGGGGAGTTTTGCGCGCGCGCTTGTGCTGGCGAAATCACTCACCCTGAAAAAAGGCGCGGAGGAGGAATATAAGAATCTCTATACCCGGCTCCTGCTGGCCACGGACGCGCCCATTGACGTCAGGGACTACTCGGCCAGTACTTTGAGCACGGTGTATGACGGAGACGATCTGCAGACGCCGTTGTATCTGGCGTCGTTGCTCCGTGCGTTCTTCATGCCCGTGACGTCCGACTATGGATTGTACGATATGGGTAACGACACCCAGGCAGTGGATTACATCGAGACTTACTCATCGTCTCTCCTGAGTATTTTCGGAGCGTTACGTGAAATGGCTCCTGCCGGGTTTTCTCCATCGATTCTTGGAAATTTATGCAGCGGCGCCGACAGGGTCAGTCAGCAAAATCAGTTGGCCGAAGAAGCCCGCGCCCTGCAACGTGTTCCCTCATTTTATGCAGCCATTGCCAGGAAAGAAGCTTTTTTGTCGGCGTGTTTTGGAAAAAACAGCGACCTGGGCAAAAGCATGAGCACCATAGCCGAAAAAGACACGAAGGGTTTTGAATTCGTGAAGACAACTCACGAAGCCCTCCAGAGAAAGATTGAAGGTTTTATAGACGAAACATGGAAAAATCACGTCTCAGGGAAAGGCCGTCTGGATGGCTCTCCGCGCAAAAACGTTCAGAATAATATTCAGAAGCGGCTCGACGTAATGCGCCGGTGGATAGATCTGAACGACAGCGTACAGGCGAAGATCCCCGAAGAGGACCTGGCCCGTTTTGTCACCCTCAAAGCCCGGCTGTTGCGGCTGATCCCGCAGGCGATTTCGGAGATGACGGACCGGCCCGGGCTTCCGGAGCTGAAGGACAGGGGGCCGATCGTCTATATGCTCAGAAGAGTGGAGTATGCTCTGAAAAACGGTTTTCTGCCTGACGATGCCTTTGCTTTTGCGGATATGCTGCGGAGCTGCCATGTGGAGCTGGATACCAACGGCGTCCCGCTGTTGGGGCGTTTCGAGAACGTAAAGGGCTTTGAATCATGGCGAAACGCCCTGCGACACATCGCAGAAACTCCTCAGACGCTGCGCGACGTAATGGGCCGCATCAATTCCCCGGAGGACAGATATTATTTCGACAACATCGGCGCCGCAACGTTGACAGGGCGTCTCGGCGCGGCCCCCGGAACGCCGGGAAGCTATGCGGCGCGAGCGGAAGACCTGTCGAACGCCCGTAAACTGGCGCAGGACGACCAAAAGCGGTTCAGGGCGGATTTTGAGCTGGCTTTCGCTTATGGATGCATCGAGGAGGCCGCGAAAGAACTCATCCTGAAAATGGAGGATCAGTATTTCGAAGCATTATGGGAAAACCAAAATTTCGGGCATTACCGTCTTTTCCTGGATACGCTCAAAAAACAGCTGAAAAACGAGTCTTCACAAATTCGGAAGAAGCTCGAGGAACGGTTTGAAAGTTTGCCGGAGGCACTCAAAGCGGACCTGCTGAAGGAAGATCAGAAAGGTCAGCCGCGTTCGCTTGTGCGGGAAATCCGGAGAAAAATCGAGAGCGAAGACTATACCGTCGCCGAAGACTACCTCAATCGCGTGGCTGCGGGATATGGTACAGAGCTGCCGGCAGAGGAGGTGTCGGTAAGCCAGGAAGTCGATTTTTTCCAGGGGTTTCTGGATATTTATGAGGAGTTGCAAAAGGAGTGTCTCAGGTATAAAGACCGGGAGGAGGCTATAAGCGTTTGGGGGTTTCAGATCGTCGATCGTTGGGGAATGAAGGGAACATCTCAACAGAGAGGCAAGCGAAATATAGAGAATGCCCGCGCATTGCTCGAAGGCTGGCCTCGAAGCAAAAAGCTCATTATTGAAAGCGGCGGCGCGCCCCTGGTACGCCTGTTTACAAATCTCGGTTTTGAGGTTAACGAGGGCAGGCAGGCCGAATACCTGAGAGAATGTGACGATCGTAGATTCGGCAACCGTGTTGTCTTTAGCCTGAACGTCAATCGAGCCCCTAAAAACCTTTCGGATTACACTCACCCCATCGCGTTATTCGGGACTCAGGCTCCGCCCCTGCTTCATATCGTCTGCCTGTTCGGCACGCTCACCCCGTCTCAGATCATGGACAACATCGACAGACTGAACCTCGGGCCCAACACGATCGTCCTGCTGGACAGCAGCGCCATGACGTTGCAGCAGCGTCGCGAATTGGCCGATCTTTTCAGGAGGCCCAGCCACACTCAGCAAAACTCGTTTTTGCTCATCGATCAAATACTGTTGCTGTATCTTGCCATGCAGGACAGAAGCGACAGATTGCCGGTCCTTTTGAAGTGCACCCTGCCTTACACGTACTATCAACCGTTTGTAAAGGGAGCCGGGGAGGTCGACGATGAAATGTTCTTTGGCCGAAAAACAGAATTGCGGGGCATTCTCGAGCCTGGAGGGGCAATTCTCGTTTATGGCGGACGCCAGCTTGGGAAGTCCGTTTTGATGTCGCGCGCCGAGAGCCAGGCCAATCGCCCGGAGAATGAGGAGTACGCGATTCGGGTAGGCGCGTGGCACATGAACGTAGATGAAACCCTTGCCAAAGTTCTGAAGGTGATGCAGAAGAAGGGCATTGTAGATGACGGGGAATATACGACCTGGGGCGATCTGTGTTCCGCCCTCAGCGCGGCGTTCGACGATGGGAGGATACGCAAGCTGCTTTTTCTTATTGACGAGGCCGACGTTTTCCTGAGCGAAGATCAGAAGCAGGGTTTTAAGGTCCTGGACATGCTCGGGGAGTTGAAAAGCGAGTTGAAAAACAGGTTTGGGGACTGCTTCAAGTACGTGTTCGCGGGTCTGCACCAGGTCGCGCGCGCCAGCGCTGCCAGGAACGGCCTGTCGCCGCGATTCCCCTCGCTTTGCGTCAGGCCTCTGTCGCCCAGCGACGCCAGAAATCTCCTGATGCGCCCACTGCATTACCTGGGTTTCCGCATGGACAGTGGGAAACTCGATTCAATTCTGGCTCACACGAACTACTATCCGGGCATTCTCCAATTACTCGGTTATACGCTCGTTGATAAATTATCAGAAGAATATGCAAATTATTACAGTGCAAACAGG